>JAYUAG010000021.1:0-2711 GCA_043741475.1 Thermoflexaceae bacterium
GGACGTGGAGATGGGCGATGCCCAGGGCGTCATGGCGCGGGTCACGGGGAACTACCGGCGGGGGAACGAGCGGCGCGCGGGTGCGCATCCGCGGAACGGGTGACGGTCAGGGCTTCAACTCGGGGACGACAAGTTCGAGGTCGGGGAAGTAGCTGTGGGCGATCTGCGGGTCCCGAGTGAGCAAGCGGTCAGCCTGAACCGCAGCATGTGCGGCGATGAGGAAGTCCGGGATGAGCCGATCGCGGCTACCGCCGCGCGCGCGGTAGAGACGCCACGCCTGCCCGGCGGCCCCTGCTGCCTCTTGGGACACGGCGTCGAACTGCACTCCAGCCAACGCCAGGAGCTGTGCCGAACGATCAGGGTCCAGAAAAGAGGCAGCCGACTCTGCCCAAACAACATCGCAGGCGACGACGCGGCCCTCAGCCAGACATGTCCGAAGCGCTGCGAGAGATGCGTCGACGAAGCGAGGCTCATCGAAGAAGACATCGCTGAGGATGCTGGTGTCGACCGCCGTGATCATTCGTCCTCTCGCCACGAACGGAGAACTCTCATAAACTCGTCACGCGTGATGCCGATGTCAGCGGTCCCGACGAGCGCCTCCAGACCGTCCCCGCGAACCGCCTTCTTCGCGACCAGGCGTCCGCGTTCGGCCTCGAAGTCGAGGACCTGGCCAGGGCGAATGCCGAGGCGGTCGCGTAGTGCCTTGGGGATCGTGACCTGGCCCTTCTCGGAAACGGTGGCCTTCATACTTCGAGTGTAGGAATTCCTACCGTCATTGTCCAACCGGCCGGGCTGCCGCTGATCTGCATCGAGATCTGCTACCCTGACGGGCGAAATGACACTCCCTTCCTTCACCGAGACGCAGCTGCGCGCGGGCGCGCCGGGGCCGGAGACGGCGCTCACCATCGGCGTGCTCGATGGCGTCCACCGCGGTCACCAGGCGTTGATCGAACGGCTGCGGGACGAGGCGAAGTCGCGCGCCCTCAGCGCCGGCGTCGTCACCTTGCACCCGCACCCGATTACGGTGCTGCGGCCCGATATCGCGCCCAGCTACCTGACCTCGCTCGACGACCGCATCGGGCTGATGCGCGCGGCGGGCGCGGCGTGGGTGTTGCCGCTCACGTTCACGTCGGAGGTAGCCGAGGTTTCGGCGGAGGAGCTGGCTACCGCCTTCCACGGCCTGCTGCGCATGCGCCTGCTGATGCTGGGGCCGGACGCCGCTTTCGGGCGCGGGGCGCCAAAAGACACGGCGGCACGGATGACGGCGCTGGGCCGCGAGATCGGATTCGAAGTGGTGCAGATCGAGCCGGTGATGCACGACCACGAGCGCTACAGCTCCACGGCCGTGCGGAACGCGCTCACCGAAGGCGACATGGACCGTGTGACCGCACTGCTGGGGCGGGCCTACCGGCTCGCGGGGCCGGTGGTCAGAGGCTTCGAGCGCGGCCGCACGATCGGCTTCCCGACGGCGAACATCTCGGTCGCGGCCGACCGGGCGATGCCCGCGCTCGGGGTTTACGCCACGCGCGTGCACGTCGCCGGGCGCGTGCTCAACGGTGCGACCAACATTGGCCGCCGCCCAACCTTCGACGCCGGCCACGTCTCCATCGAGACGCATCTGCTCGACTTCGAGGGGGACATTTATGGCGAGCGGCTCGAACTCGAGATCATCCAGCGCATCCGGGACGAGCGACCCTTCGGGAGCGTCGATGAGCTGGTGGTACAGATCGGCCGTGACGTCGAGACGGCGCGCGAGGTGCTCCGATGATGCGCGCTGCGGCAGGACGCCCGGTGATCCTCGACTACGCGTAGGGGCGCTCTGACGTCCCGGCCGCACGGAACCCAAACGCCGTCGAGTAACGAGAGGATCATGATGTCCGAACCACCAACCCACGATGAGACCCCAGCCGCGCCACGCACGATGGCGCCAGTCGACGAACAGGCCGCCGTCCTTATGTCCGGGGTCGAGTACGGCGATGACGGCCTGCGGCGCCAGTTCGAGAAGGAGCTACGGGCCTTGCTGGTGCTTGATCGGCCGCTGCGCGTCTACCTTGGCATCGACCCGACGGCGACCTCGTTGACGCTCGGCCACACGGTGCCGCTGCGAAAGCTGCGACAGTTCCAGGACCTTGGCCACCACTGCATCTTCCTCATCGGCGACTACACGGCGCTGATCGGCGACCCCAGCGACAAGAACAAGCTTCGGCCGATGCTGACAACGGAGGACATCGCCGCGAACGAGCGCACTTACTTCGACCAGGCGGCGCGCATCCTCGACCCGGCGAAGACGGAACTGCGGCACAACAGCGAGTGGCTGGGGGCGCTCACCTTCCCCGAGGTCATCGCGCTGATGTCGAAGTTCACGGCGGCGGAGATGCTCCGCCGCGACAACTTTCGCAAGCGCTGGGACGAGGGCGAGGCGGTCTTCCTGCACGAGTTCCTTTACGCCCTCATGCAGGGCTACGACGCCTACGCGCTGGAGTGCGACGTGCAGGTCGGGGGCACCGAGCAACTCTTTAACCTGATGGCGGGCCGCAAGGTCCAGGAAGACGCGGGCCAGCGGCCGCACGTGCCCATCACACTCCCGATCCTCGTGGGGCTTGATGGCAAGGAACGGATGTCGAAGTCGAAGGGCAACCACATCGGCGTGAGCGACAGCGCGAGGGAGCAGTATGGGAAGGCGATGTCGATCCCGGACGGGGCGGTGATGG
>JAYUAG010000022.1:0-2708 GCA_043741475.1 Thermoflexaceae bacterium
GCCGGCTTTGAGGAGTGCGGGCCGGAGTAGTGCAGCGAACGCTAGCGTCACATTGCAGTGTGGCGGTTTCCTCCAGGGCGATGCGTTCGCGGGACTACACCGGCCCAGCTCACCCATCCGCAGTTCCGAGTTCCGAGTTCCGAGTGTGGGCTAGCCGCGGCGCCTCCAACCGGCTAGCGCGGATAGAGCACCATCTGGGTGCAGCGGAAGGTCGCGATCGCCTTCCCGTTGGACTCGTCGACAACATCGGCATCCCACACCTGCGTCGTGCGGCCGCCATGGACGAGTTTCGCGCTGGCGGCGATGGCGCCCTCGCGTACTGTGCCGAGGAAGTTGCTCTTGAGTTCGATGGTGGTGAATCCCGATGCGCCGTCGGGCAGGCTCATGAGGCAGCCGTTTCCGCAGAGCGTATCGGCGAGGGCGATGACGGTGGCGGCGTGGAGGTAGCCGTTGGGCGCCCAGTGGCGCTGCTCGACGTCGAGGCGGCCTTCGGCGAAGCCGCGGCCGATGGCGGTGATCGCGAAGCCGATGAGGCCGGGCAGGTGGCCGGCGCCGCGCGCGTTCCATTCCTCGGGGGTCACCGGTTGAGGGAGTGGCTGGCTCATGTGCCTAGCGTAGCGGGCCGTCGGCGGACGGGCGAAGTGATCGCGGCGGGCAGCGCCCCAGGGGCGACGCGTAGTCGGACTTCGCTCGCTCCCTGATGGTCCGCGGTACGGAAAAGCCGCCCGAGGAGGTAGCCGCTCTCAGCCGTGGGGGCGGCTGACCGGCGGCCTTCGTCCGTTCCGCAGGCGCCTGGGCGACGACCGCGCTGGCGACTTCCGTCTTTCCGAGCGCCAATCGAGCGCCTTCGGCCCTTTAGCGAGGGTAGAGCACCATCTGCGTGCAGCGGAAGGTCGTGATTTGCTTGCCCGTGGCTTCGGCCACCACCTCGGCGTCCCACACCTGGGTCATGCGGCCGCCGTGAACAAGCTTCGCGCGCGCGGCGATCGTGCCGTCCCGGACCGCGCCGAGGAAGTTGGCCTTGAGTTCGATCGTGGTGTACCCCGTGGCGCCCTCGGGCAGGCTCATGCGGCAGCCGTAGGCACAGAGCGTGTCGGCGAGAGCGATGAGGATTGCGGCGTTGAGGAAGCCGTTCGGCGCCAGGTAACGCGGTTCAACGTCAAGACGCCCTTCGGCGAAGCCACGGCCGATGGCCGTGATCGTCAAGCCGATGAGCTCTGGAAGGTGGCCGACGCCGAGCACGTTCCATTCCTCGGGCGTGACGGATTGGGGGAGTGGTTGGCTCACGTGCCTAGCGTACCGGGCCGTCCGCCGACGGGCGAAAGTCCGGCGACGAGCTGCGCGCAGAAGTATCCGCGCAGTCTGACGTCGCACGCTCCCTGACGGTCGCGGTACGGATCGGTAGCACACCGGCGCGACGGAGGAGTGAGCACCCTGCGTGCGGGGGCACCCGCCGGGGCCGGACATCACACCCTCCGGTCGCGGTACGGAGTCCCCTGGCACCAGACGGCAGCCTTGGCCTGAGCCATCTCAGCCGTGGGGCGGCTGGCTGGCCGCCTTCGCCCGCTGAGCGAGCATCTGGCCGACGATCGGGCTGGGGCGTGGCGGGTGCCAGGTCTTGTAAGCGACCTCGATGGGCACGGGCCAGGGGTGTTCCTCCGGGTCAAGGTCGACGCGGTAGCCCGGGCCGGTCGCTTCCTTGAAGGCACGCACGGCGAGTCGCGCAACTTCCAGCATTAGCGCATCGTTATGTGGCGTACCGAAGCTGTGGCCGAAGGGGAACTCGACGCCGACGATGCGCGACAGTCGGAACTTTTCGGCGAGGTCGGGCACCATGGTGACGGTGACGGTGGGGATGCCGAGGGCTTCGATCGTTCGTGCCAACACGGGCACGTTCCTGCAGCAGTCCGGTCAGGCAGGGGCCAGGAGGAGGACGTCGACGGCACGCTCCTTGAGCCTGGCCACCAGTTCAGGGCCCTGTTTCGTGCGCCAATCGACGAGGCCACGTTCCTGGTAGCCCATGAAGGAGTACTGGAGGTCCGCGAGGCGGCCGATCGCGCCCTCTCGCTCGAGGGCCTGGAAGGCGCGGATGGGGAGGACGACGTCGACATCTTCGAGGAGGTCATCGTGGTTGATGTGGAGATGGGAGCAGGCTACCTGCTCCTGGCGGACGGTGGAGGGGATGACGCGGTAGGTGGGGTCGCCCCAGGTGGGTTCGCGCCACTCGCGCGCCTCATCGAAGCCCACCTGCGAATCCTTCAGGTAGATGCCGGCAGAAGTCATAAGCGCGACGGTGCATTCTTCGATCGGCTTCGGCAGCGGCGCCCAAGCGGGCGGCTCGTCGATCTCGGGCACGGCCTCGTACATGGTCTTCATGGAACGCGGGAGATAGCGGTAGCTGTCGACGGGCACGGGGGCCCTCCTGATCTTCGCCGGGATGATACACGCCGGGGCGCAGTGCCGGAGTGCCGGAGGAGGGGGGTTCCGTCCTTAGCCCGCGCGTCAGCAAGGGCTCGCGCGCATGGCGTGTCATCTGGGAGCTGGCCCGACACCCGCGCCGAGGGGGTGGGCGGCATTGTTTTGCACGAGGGGTTTGGCGGGGGGAGGATGGCCAGGACCAGATCGCGTATGCAGCCTTCACCCTGGCCGGGTACTGTATCGGCAGCGGCATCGTCGAGAGCGCGAACAAGCACGTCGTCCAGGCCCGC
>JAYUAG010000023.1:0-6391 GCA_043741475.1 Thermoflexaceae bacterium
GACGCAGCGCATGCCGAGCGCCTCGATCGCAGGCGCGAGCGCGCGGTCCCTCTCGTCGATCACCATCGTGTCGATCAGCCCGCGATAGATGCGGGCGACGCCCGTGGCAGAGACTTCGTGGCCGAGGGAAGCGAGCATCTTCGCGGCGGGGCCTTTCACCACCTCGCCGGCGATGATCGGGCTGATCGCGATGCGGTGGGCCGGGCTGCCGGCCAGAGCTTCGCGCAGTCCGGGTACGGCCAGGATCGGCCCAATGCTGACGATCGGGTTGCTGGGGGCGATGACCACCACCTTCGAATCCTGAAGTGCGGCGAGGACCCCCGGACCGGGGCGCGACTGGGCCGCGCCGGCGAAGTCCACGCGCCTCACATCGACCTCGGTGCGGAGCTTCACCATATAATCCTGGAACGGGATCTCGCCCTCGGGGCCGTGGATCTTCGTGCGTACGGGTTCGTTGGCCATGGGAAGGACGGTGCAGGCGACGTCCCAGCAACGCGCGAGGTCCGCGACCACGCGATCCATCGACCAGCCTTCGTGGAGCAGCCGTGTGCGGTGGATCGCCATTGCGAGGTCGCGGTCGCCAAGGTTAAACCAGCGCTGATAGCCGAAGCGCTGAAGCTGGTCGACGACGGCGAAAGTGTCGCCGCTAAGGCCCCAGCCCGTTTCCGGATTGACGGCGCCGGCGAGCGCGTACAGGACGATGTCTGTGTCCGGGGAGACGTGGAGACCGAACATTTCCACGTCGTCTCCGGTGTTGGAGATGACGGTGATCTCCCGTGGCGGGACAACCTGGACCAGACCCTGAAGGAAACGGGAGGCGCCCACGCCGCCAGCAAGGACGGTGTACAAGCGTCAGCTCCCGCTCGGGTTGGCGCCGGGGGACCTCGTCAGGGCGCCGGCAGGCGAAGGCAGCGGCTGGACGGCGGGCCTGGCGCGGGCGGTAGCCATCGCGGGAACGGCCTCGGCGACGCGCTCGGGGACGGTCAAGGGCGCCTTCGCTGGCAGCGCAAATCGTGTCTCAAAGGCGATGAAGATAGCGAGCAGGAGCCAGATGTAGGGCTCGTCGATGAGCCGCCCTTCGGACTGAGAATGGATAACGATGCCCAGCAAGGCTGCGCCGAGCCAACCGACGACGAGCCGGTTGTAGAGGTCCGTGGTGAGGAAATAGGTCCGCGTGACGGCGATGCCGACGCGGAGCATGACAAGAATGAAGAGCCCGGCGCCGACGATGCCCATCTCGGCGAGGACGGAAACAAGGGAAGTGTGGGAGAGCGTGGTGCGCGCCCAGGTCGGGATCTGGTCCAGGTAGCTCGTCTGCAGCGCGTTTTGATAGCTGCCCGAGCCGACGCCCACAAAGGGATTGTCCCGCCACATCGCCCACCCGGCACGGATCAGAAACTCGCGCTGGCCGATGACTTCGGTGACGCGAGTGAGGGTGCGGACGCGTTCGGCGTCGGCCCCGCCGTTGAATAACAGCAGTCCCAGCGCACCTCCGAGCAGCAGAAAGGCGGCGGCGGCGAGTTCTGCCTTGAGGCTGCGGCGGACCGGGCAGAAGACGACCACGAGGAGACCAACGAGGGCGAGCGTCAGCCACCCGGAGCGAGAGGCGGAAGCGACGATGCCGAGCGCTGCTATGCCGATGGTGGGCGCCGCCAGGTAAAGCGTGAGGCGCCGTGGGCCGGTCGCCAGCACGAGGGCCACCGCCAGCGGAATGGTGATAGCGAAGTAGCGGGCGAGGATGTTCGGGTCTCCAAAGGTGGCGTTCGACCGGTAGGAGACTTCGTCCGACTGGATGAGAATTCCGCGCCAATTGAAGACGCCGAACCGCTGCACGACGGCAATACAGGCGAGGGCCATGGCGGCGACGAACATCGCCCCGAAGATGCGCTCCACATCCTTACGGTTTTCGATGAGGGTCGGCGCCGTGAAGGCGAAAGCCGCGTACATGGGCAGGATCATCACGGAATTGGTCGGCGTCAGCGAATCCGACCAGGCGACGCCAATGAAGGTGACGGCGAGGAGGGCGATGACGGGCAGGGCGATGGCGGAATCGGGGATGAGCTTCATGGGGTTATGGCGTTCGCGGACGATGACGACGACGATCACGGCGAGCATCGCCGCCTTGCCGGGCACGAAGAGCGCGCGAACGGCGCCCCTGATGCCTCCGTCGCCGAACGTGTCGAGTGTGACCGTAGCGAAGTATTCGATGGGGAGGCCAAGGACGACGATGGGGAGGAGAAGCTTGGGGTTTCGCAGGATGATCGCACCGCCCAGAAGTGCGAGGTCGACGGCAACAAGGACGGCCAGCTCCAGCACGCGGGGCCTCCTCGTGAAGGATTTCACTTTGACCGGGGCAGGGCCCGCCCATACGATACGGCGGTATGCCGGGTGAAGCGAGTGGCCTTCAGCGCGATCTCCGGCTGGTGCGGCGGCGAGCCTGGCTTTTTATCCCGTTCTTCTTCCTCGGAATCCTCGCCGCGCTCGCCTTCGGCAGTTTTGCGGGCGATTCGAACGCAGCCGCCTCGATGCAGATCGAGACCGTGATCAACGACCTCGTGATCGGCGGCGACCGCGGCCTGCGCGTCTTCGAGGCCCAGTCGATGACGCTGGACCCCGCCTTTGTGGCAAAGGTGCGGGCTGCGGTTGGCGACGAAAACTTCGACTACGCACGGTTCTCGATATCCCTTGCGCCGATCAGCGTGGCCGACGGCGTCTCCAAGGGCATACTCACCGTCTCCGTAAAGGATCCCAGCAAGACGAAAGCGGAGGCGCTGCGTACGGCCTGGGTGGGCGTGTTCGTGCGTGAATATACGGAACAGGACGGCCTCTTCCGGCAGCGCTTCATCAGCACCAAGCAGGATGTCGCAAACCTCGCCGAGAAGGACTACCAAAACGTCGTGACTGCCCTGAGGAAGACGGACCTGAAAGGCGTCCCTCTCGATGAGATGCTGCGGGGTGGCGGGTCGAATGATTCGCTAGTGGCTGCGCTCAACCGCCAGGAAGTGGTGATGAGAGCGGAGGTCGCGCTGATTTCGGCGGCGCTCGCCGGCGGCCAGGCAAATGCGCTGCAGGCCTCGGCGATCATGGGTGTGGCCGTGAGCGACGGTGGCGCCGAAACAGCACTGCGCGCGCGCCAGGCGATTCTCAACACGGCGGTGAACGACCTTGCCGCACGACGGCTGGCGATCTCCGACGTGGCACTGGATCCCGCAACCGTGGCGCTGGTTGATTCAGCCCGTGCCGCGACGCAGCTACGGCTCGAATCGTATGTCCGCCTGGACAACGCGAAGATCGCGGTGACGGGCGCACAGAGCAATATCGCGATCGCTTACTCAGGCTCCGGCGGCGTCGCGGGGACGTTGATAGGCCGCATCGGCGTGGTGATCGCGGTGACGGTGGTGTTCGGGTTGATCGCGATTTATCTGTGGGAGTGGCTCTCGCAGGTGCGAACGAGCGGCCCGAGGTCCAGCCGTCGCGACCCGGCTGAATCCTGATGCGGTTCTGTGAGATCAACGACATTGCCTCAGTGGCCTCCGAACTGGCCGGCGGGTTGCGCGCACGGGGGCACGCGGTTGAGGTCATTCGCCCGCGGCTCTTCGGCGGCGGGCTGCCCTGGATGGTCAAGCCGGTAATTGGACCCGTGCGCGCGGTGGAGTGGGCGCAGATGCTGCGCGAAGTGCAGGCCGGCCATTTCGACATGGTCCACATTCACTATGCGTACCTCGGGATGCTCGGCGTCTTGGGGCGCTTCCCGTTCATCCTCCACTGCCACGGAAGTGACGTCCGGGAGATCACGCCCTTCACACGGCCGATGGTGGAGAAAGCCATTGACCAGGCGGATCGGGTCTTCTACGCGACGCCCGACCTTGCGGGCTACGTGACCGCGAGGCGGCCAGACGCCGAGTTCCTGCCCAACCCGGTGGATAGCGCCGAGTTTCGTCCGATGACAGACGTGCGGGACCAGCGCTCGGTGTTCATCTGCTGTTCGCTGACAGACATCAAGGGCGCGCCGCGCCTCCTCCAGGCGTGCCGCATCCTCGCGACGGAGCGCCCGGATATTCGCGTGACGGCGATTGCCGGGGGCGACTACACGGAGGCCTTCCGGCAGCTGCCGAACGTCACGCTCATCGGGCGCCAGGCGCGGGAGCGGCTGCCCGAGCTGATCAACCAGCATGGCGTCGTGCTGGGCCAGGTCCTACTGGGGGCGCTGGGGATGGCGGAGCTGGAGGCGATGGACTGCGGTAGGCCGGTGGTGGCGTGGTTCCGTCACGCCGACGCCTACCCCGAGCCGCCACCCGTCCTGCGCGCTGTCGACGGCCGGGACATCGCCGTGGCGGTTATGCGGCTGGTGGACGATGCAGACATGCGCGAAGAACTGGGACAGCGGGCGCGGGCGTGGACGGTGCGCTATCACAACCTCGATAAGGCCGCGGTCGCGGTCGAACAGGCGGCCATGGAGATCCTCGATCGCCGCCACGAACCGGCCGGAGTCGCAGCACGATGAGCGGCGCCGGGACCGGGACGCCGATTCGATTGGACCACGGTCTCGATTTGCCCGGCCGGCCGCTCGTTTCCATCGTCATCCCCTGCCTGAACGAAGAGCGGTACATCACCGCGCTGCTGGATTCGCTCGGAGCGCAGGACTACGGACCAGAGGGCATCGAGGTGATTGTCGCCGATGGCGGGAGCACCGATCGGACGCGCGCGCTCGTGGCCGAATATCCGTCGCGTTTCCGCCGTCTGCAATTGGTTGACAACCCGCGCCGGATCACGGTCGGCGGGTTGAACGCGGGCATGGAAGCTTCGCAAGGCGATTGTTGGATCATCATTGGCGCGCACAGCCTCGTGCGACAGGACTTCGTGCGGGCTTCCGTCGAGGCGTTGCAGCGGACGGGTGTCGCGTGCGTTGGCGGCCCCATCGCGACGATCGGCGAGGGCGCGGCCGGGAAAGCAATCGCCGCCGCCATGTCTTCACCGTTCGGCGTGGGGGATGCGCTTTTCCGCTATGCGGAAACCGAGCGCGACGTGGATACAGTGCCGTTCGGCTGCTACCACCGGCGCGTCTGGGAGGCGTTGGGTCACTTCGACGAGACGGTCGATGGCGCGGACGAAGACAGCTACAACGCGCGACTGATCGAGGCCGGGGGGCGCATCCGGCTTGTGCCGGCGATCCGCAGCAGCTACTTCCCGCGCCGCACGTTCAAGGCGCTGGCGAAGCAGTACTGCGAATACGGCGCCGCCAAGGGGACGCTGCTCAGCCGCGGGCGGCCGCTGCGGCCGCGACATTTCATCCCGTCAGCGCTGGTCGTTGGCGTGCCCACGGTACTCGTCGCGAGTATCTTCTTCTGGCCCGCCCGGCTGGCGCTTGTTGCGCTGACAGTGGCCTATACAGGCGGCGGGCTGGCCATGGCGCGACGCGCGAGCCAACGCCAGCGGGCAAACCCACCGCTCACGTTCGCGGCGATGGTGACGATGCATCTGACCTACGGCGCGGGCTTCATCGCGGGCGCCCTGCGCGAACGACGCAAGCGGGCGCTGTACCGGCGGTCAGAGATCCTTGCCGAATGAGGTGGCGCCCGTAGGTTGCCAGCCCAGGCGCCCATAGAAGTCGAGTGCCGTTGCGCCTTCAGGCGCGACGAGCAGGTTCAAGCGGCTGCAGCCCTTGAGGCGGAAGCGTGCCTCCAGCTCGGCCATGATTGCGGCGCCCAGGCCATTGCCGCGCGCCTGCCGGGCGACGGCCAGGTGGTAGACGTGACCGCGGCGTCCATCCCAGCCGCCCATCACCGCCCCCACCAGGCGTTTGCCGGCGTGAGCTACGAGGAAGAGGTCCGGGTCGCGTGTGAGTTTGCGCTGGAGTTCGGGCAAGGTATCGCTGATTCCCAGCCGAATGCCGGGGCCTGCCGAGGCCCACAGCGCAAGAACGGCTTCGAGGTCGTTGGCCTCGCCGGTGCGGATTCGGGCGCCGGCCGCCTTGAACGCGGGACGCTCTGAGCCCGGCGCCGCGGGCGCGAGATCGGGCCTGCGCTTCGCTGTACGGGTGAGGCGCTGCTCGCGTTGCCAGCGCGCGATCTTCGCGTGGTCGCCGCCAAGGAGCACCGGCGGCACGGGCCAGTCGCCGTAGTCGGCCGGACGGGTGTACTGCGGATGTTCGAGCAGGCCATCGGCGAAGGACTCGTCTTGCGAAGATTCAGCGTCGCCGAGGGCGCCGGGAATGTGCCGGGTGACGGCGTCGATCAGCAGCATCGCAGGGAGTTCGCCGCCGGTCACAATGAAATCGCCCGCGGAGACCTCACGGTCGACACAGTGCTCAAGGAAGCGTTCGTCGACGCCTTCATAGCGGCCGCAGACGAGGATCAGCCGCCGTTCACGCGCGAGTTCGCGCGCGAGGCGG
>JAYUAG010000024.1:0-2698 GCA_043741475.1 Thermoflexaceae bacterium
GGGAACGGCACGCGGACGACGGCGAAGCGCTCAAAGGTCACGATAGGCCCCTTCATCGGCGGGGCCCGCCCATTCGCTCAGAGTGCCTTCCACGGCGCGGAGGTATTCGAGGTCGATCGGCTGAAGGCGGCGGACGGTCGCGACACCCTCGGTATCGACCTCCCAGGCAATCATGTCGCCGGGGTTGACATGGAGCGCGGCGCGAACGCGCTGGGGGATGGTGGTCTGGCCTTTGGCGGTGATTTTGGCGACGGCGAGCATGTTTCCTCCACGAATGCGTCCTTACCTCCTTACTGTACTCCATCGCGGGCGCGCGGGCCTGCGCCCCCTTCGCGCAGCTTCGCGAGGTCCAGGTTCTGGCTTGTGAGCGCGAACGCCCAGTCGCCGCGCAACGGGTCGGCGACGCTCCAGGAGTCGATGACGGCGTCGCCGTCCACGATGACGACGGCAAGGTGGTACTGCTCGCGCTTGTTCAGGCAGGTGAGCAACTCGTTCTTGGTCACGCAGACGGTGTCCGCGCCCACCTTGCGACCCTTCACCTCGATGAAGCGAAGCGCGCCTCCCGGCTCGCGGCTCGCGATGTCCCAGCCTCGGTTCTGGGCGCCCACGTCCTCCGGTTCGCGGCCGGCGGCGCGCTCCGCGGCCATGACATGGGCCATCGCGATCAGCTCGATGCGCTTCGTTTCGCGCGCGGTCGCTTCCGGGACCGGGCGTCCACGCGTGGATAAAAGCCGGGCGGGCAACACCAACGCGCCGCCCTTCACCACCGGTGGGTGGGCGGTGATCTGGCTCTCGCGGTCCAGCTCTGCCATGCGTTTGCGCAGTCGTTCCTCCAGCTCGTCGCAGCGACGGCGGGCGTTAGCGCTGTTCAGGCGCGGCTTGCGGCCCGCGTCCTCCTGTTGCCGTAGCTCGAAGGCGCGGTGGTCCCAGTAGCCGATCTCGCTCGTGAGGCGGGCGTGTACCTCCGCGCGCGTCTTGGCGACGTGGGCGAGCCGGTCGGCCCGCGTGGTCGCCATGTGCTCGGCGACCACCGTCGCGATCCCGTGCTGGGTGGCGACATCCTCCATCTCACGGCGCAGCCAGGGAGCGTCAAGGAGCGCCGCGGCCTCCTCACGTTCGTCCTCGCGCAGCGGCCGGTAGTCGAGGTAGGGGGCGGCGCCAGCCGTCGTGGCGAGGTCATCCTGGTCCACTTCCACGTAGTCCACCCGCCGGGAGATGACCCGCGGACGGCCGTCCCGGGCGGCGACGCCGTCGGAGATGTCGCTCTCAATGGAGAAGAGGACGCGGGGTTCGGCGGCTTCGTCCCGGTCGTCGACGAGCACGGCGCCGCGCCGGAGCACGTCTCGATGGCGTTCGAGCAGCCGGTCGATCGTCGCGTCGAGCAGCGGGTGTCCGGGGGCGACGAAGGCCGCCAGCGGGCGGCCCTCGACGTAGACGTGAGTTTTGTCGAAGCAGATGCGCTCGTAGGCGCGCGCAATCGGCTCTCTGCGACCGACGAATGCGTCTCTCCGGCGGATGTCGGCGGGCACGTGATTCACCTGGTAGCGGCCGGTCTCGCGCTTCGCCAGCGTCCCGCCGAGCTGGGTGAACGCCTCGACGAAGAACGACTCCACGAAGTGCGGGACGAGACGCCGAGCCTCGGCGCGGGCCATCGTGTCACGCAGGCTGCGCAAGCGGGCGCCGTTCATCGTCGTCGCGTCCAGAGCCCGCTCGGCGACCATTCGATCGAGCATCTCGCGGTCCCAGCGCGACTCGATCTTCTCCAGCAGGTAAGCGCGCGCCTCGTCGGTCGTGTTGTAGCGGATCGCTTCGACCATGAGTTCGCGCAACGCGACCTCGGTGAAGACGCGGCCGAGCACATCGAACACTTTACCGCCGAGCGCCTGGCGGGCCTCCTCCAGCTTCTCGAAGAGCCGCTGGTAGACGGCGCCCTCGCGGGTCTGGTAGGCGACCAGGTTCCAGAGGTGGCAGACCTCCTTCTGGCCGAAACGGTGGATGCGGCCGAAGCGCTGCTCGATGCGGTTCGGGTTCCAGGGCAGGTCGTAGTTCACCATCAGGTGCGCCCGCTGGAGGTTGATGCCTTCACCCGCCGCGTCGGTGGCGATGAGCACGAGCGCGTCGGGCTCGTTCACGAAGCGCGTCTCCGCCTCCCGCCGGTCCGTACGGGCGAGTCCGCCGTGGATGACCACTACTGTCTCCGGCCGGAGACGGCTGCCGACCTTGTCGACGAGATAGTTCAGCGTGTCGCGGTGCTCGGTGAAGATGACGAGCTTGTCGCGTTTGCCCTCGTCGAACATGTGGGGGTCGTCGAGGACTTCGCGCAGCTTCTCCCACTTCTTGTCCTCGCCCGAACGTCGCACGGCGTCGGCGAGCCGTTCGAGCGCGACCAGGCTTTCGATCTCCTTCTCCAACTCCCGCACGGTCGTGGCGGCGCTGGCGAGGTCGACGATGCTCTCGGTCTCGTCTTCGGTCTCCTCATCGAGGTCGTCTTCGAGGTCTTCGATGCTGTTCGAGCGGCCAAGGTCGATGCCGAAGTCCAGCTGTTCGTCCCCGAAGGCAGCCACGCGTCGCGTCTGGCGCGCCTCCTCCAGGCGCAGTTGCAGCCGCTTGGTCCGCCGCTTCAGCGATTCGTGGATGGCGGCGGGCGATGACGCCAGCCGGCGCTGCAGAGTCGTCAGCGCGAAGCCGACCACCGTCT
>JAYUAG010000025.1:0-2696 GCA_043741475.1 Thermoflexaceae bacterium
CGCTGGCGCGTCTTGCGGCGGCGCTCGACCGCGTCCGGGCGTTCGGCATCGAACGTGACCGCGTGCCGTTCGTGGATGAGGGCAAGGTCGGGCCGGATGTAATCGAGGTCGACAGCCGCCTCACCCGCACCCGCGGCGACCTCGACGTCGGCTTCCTCGATAAAGAGGAGCTGGTGGCCTTCGAACACGGCGTCTCCGATGCCGACCGCGAGTCGTGCGACGCGCCCGCTCGTGGGCGCCGGGATGACGTGCTCCATCTTCATCGCTTCCATCACGAGCAACTGCTGACCGCTGTGCACCAGGTCGCCCTCGGCCACATCGAGGCTCACGACCGTGCCCTGGAGGGGCGCATTCACGGGCGTCAAGCCATCGCGGCTCACTGGTTCGAGCGGCGCGGGGACGTTCGCGGTGGATTCCTTGCCGTGCACGAGCACTCCGAGCGGGTCGGTCGTGCGCAGCCGCACTCCGGCGAGTCCGGGCGACGTAGGCGTCGCGGTGGGCGGTTCGAAGAAGCGTCGCGGATGCGCGGACGCGCCACTGGCGAGTTCCGCGGCGTGCTCATCGACGAATCGTGTCGAGACGCGCTTGGCGACGAAATCCGGGTGCTGTAGCAGCGACTGAAGGAAGGGGATGTTCGTCGCCACGCCCTCAATCCGGAACTCGGAGAGCGCGCGGTAGGCCTTGTTCGCAACATCGGCGAAGTCGTCCGAATCGGCGTGCACGATGACCTTCGCCAGCAGCGAATCGAAGCTCGGGCTGGTCGTGTAGCCCGAATAGCCGAACGTGTCGACCCGCACACCAGGCCCGCTCGGGGGGTCGAACGCCGTCAGGGTCCCGCCCGAGGGCCGCGTCGAGCCGTCAGCGCCCATCGTTTCCATGTTCACACGGCACTGAATCGAGAAGCCTCGGGCGGCGGGTACGCGGTCTTGGGTCAGGCCCAACTCGACAAGCGTGGCCCCATCCGCCAGCCGCAACTGCGCCTGGACGATGTCCACACCGGTCACTGCTTCCGTCACCGTGTGCTCCACCTGGAGCCGGGCGTTCGCTTCGATGAATGCGAAGCGTGCGCCGCCCTCGCCCGGACGCGCGTCCACCAGGAACTCGAAGGTGCCGATGCTCTGGTAGCACAGCTCACGCGCCATGCGCAGGGCGGCGTCGATCAACGCGTCGCGCAGGGCCGGTGCAAGGCCGGGGCTCGGGGCCACCTCCACCACTTTCTGGTGGCGTCGCTGCACGCTGCACTCGCGTTCCCAGAGGTGCGAGACCGCGCCGCTGCCATCGCCGAGCACTTGCACTTCGATGTGCCTCGCCTCGGGCATCAGCTCTTCGACATAGAGGTCGCTGTTGCCGAAGGCGGCGAGCGCCTCGGACTGGCAGCGCGCGAACGCCTCTGCCAGCTGTTCGGGGCGGTCCACCTCGCGCATGCCGCGACCACCGCCGCCCATGACGGCCTTCACCATGACAGCTCTGCCCGGCCCGAGCGACGCGAGAAACGCGCTCGCCTCATCAAGCGACGCCGCCGCCTGCGTGCCGCGGAGGATGGGCACCTCGCAGCGCGCAGCTAGCTCTCGCGCAGCCGCCTTGTCCCCAAGCAATTCGAGCACCGCTGGCGGCGGGCCGACGAAGACGAGGCCTCCTTCGATGCACGCACGCGCGAATGCGGCGCTCTCGCTCAGGAACCCATAGCCAGGGTGGAGGGCATCGCACCCGGCCTCCCGCGCGACCGCGACGAGCTGTGTGGCATCGAGATAGGCGGCTGCTCCGCGGCCACGCAGCGGTCGCGCGTCGTCCGCGCGCCGCGCGTGAAGCGAGGCGGCATCATCCTCCGAATAAACGGCGACGGTGCGGATGCCGAGCCCGGCGGCCGCCCTCATGACGCGAATAGCGATCTCGCCGCGATTGGCGACGAGCAACGAGGTCACAGGCATGAGCGGACGGTCCTTCCAGCGAAACGGGTTGGCGCGAACGCCTATCATGCCCCGTCGTGGGGAAGCCGCCACTCGGGCGAGCGTCCGGCCCATCCGCATCCCGGCTGGCTACGTGGCCCTATCGTAGTGATCGCCCGGCGCCCTCGCCCGGCCACAGGAGCTGCCATGGAATCCCCACACCATCACCTTCGTTTCATTTCGCCCCACGCCCACCTCGCCAGTCCCTTCGGCGCCGGCACATTCGGTACTGGCGCGGAGCGGGTCGCCCGGTTCTTCGGCACGCCCAAATACCTCATCGGCCAGTCGCTGGTCGTCATCGCATGGATCGTGGTAAACGCCCTGCGCGTCACCGGCTACGACCCCTACCCCTTCATCCTGCTGAATCTCGCCTTCAGCCTGCAGGCGGCCTACGCCGCACCCCTTATCCTGCTCGCCCAGACGCGCCAGGCGGACCGCGAGAAGGGCTGGACCGAAGCAGACGCTCATCATCGCGAGGACATCGCCAGCACTACCCTCGAATTGCTCCGGCAGAACACGTCCCTGACGGAGAAGGTGGAGCAGCTATCGGAGCGGATCGAACAGCTCACCGCGCAGATTCACACGGCCGTCGTCCAGCGGACCTGAGAAATCACGACTCTACGCGCCGAACTGGACGGCCCCCGGCGCGCGCAGCTCGCAGTTCCGCGCTAGAGTACTACGTGATGGGAACGCCATGAACAGCTGCGACGTGAGCTGCGAGGTCCATAGACTCGCTTCAGCGCTTCCGCG
>JAYUAG010000026.1:0-6371 GCA_043741475.1 Thermoflexaceae bacterium
CTGCTCGTCGGCGCCGCGCCGGCCGTGCGGCGGGGCTGGCGATGCAGCTCCAATCTGAGCTGGACATCGTGGTCGTGGCTGAGGCGGCCGACGGTCTGACGGCCGCCTTCCTCGCCGAGCGCGCTTGCCCGTCCGTCGCCGTGATCGATGCCGTCGCCCGCGGCGAGCGTGGCCTCAGCGACGCCCGCGCGTTGCGCGCCGCCTTCCCACCGCTGCCTATCGTCTTCGTTTGCCTCGCCGACGACCCGGCCCTCCGCGTCGGGCCGTGCGCTGCCGGGGCCGATTCCTTCATCTGCAAGGCCTCGCCGCGCGAATCGCTGGTCGAGGTCGTCCGTAGCCTTGGCCCGTGCGCCCAGGGCAGGTCATCCGCCGCCGACGCGACTACGGCGTCGCCCCCGCTCCCACCAGAAATAGGCGGCACTGCCGACGATCCCTAACAGCCACGCTGCGCCCGCGGCGATCGTGAGGCGAAAATCCCGCCCCAGCCCATCGCCCGCCACCACGGCCACGGCCGTCGGAAGCAGCATCCCCAGGAAGCTCGCGAGCACGAACACGGGAAAGCGAATTGAGGTGACCCCCGCTACGAAACTGATCCAGTCAAAGTTCACGGCCGGCAGCATGCGCGCCCAGAACAGCACGCGTCCTCCCATCGAATCGGCAACCGCGTCCAGGCGCGCAGCCGCCTTCGTGCCCACCAGCCGCGGCAGCCATCGCCGCCCGAGCCAGCGGGAGATCCAGAACGCCATGATCGAACCCAGTAGGAGCCCGGCCACGGAGTAAACCGTCCCGAGCACCGAACCCCAGACCAGGCCCGCGGCCACGAAGACCGGCACATTCGGGATCGGCGCGAACAGCACGGAGAGCGCCATGATGCCGATGAACGCCAGGGGCCCCAGTGGTCCCAGGCCCTCCACCCAGCTGCGCAACGGCTTTGCGTCGATCTGGGTCGAGAGCCCGAGTGCTGAGGTCAGACCCACGTACCCACCGATCAGCGCAACGAACGCCAGGACGACGCCCGCGACCACCCGCTTCTGAAAGAGCCACGGCGTTTGCTCGCCATCAAGGACGAAATCGTCCATCGACGGCCGCCGCATTCCTCGTCCCGGTCTGCCCTCAGCTCCCATACTGCTCCAGATGGGCGAGCAGCAGCCGATTCACGGCGGCAGGCTCTTCCTGCTGCACCCAATGGCTGGTGTGCGGCAGGTAGTGCACCACCAGCTGTTCGACGTACTCCTCCGTCCCATACGTCAACTCTTTGCCCAGGGCAACGTCGTCTTCGCCCCAGATAAGGAGAGTCGGCGCCATTACCCTCGGCGCCGGATTCGGCAACCGGCGCGGGTGGCGAAAGAGCGCACGGTACCAGTTGATGCCCCCATCCAGCCCCTGCCGCCGCCAGGCCGCGAGGAACATGCGCATGTCGTCCCTGGTGAAGGTACCGGGACGGCAATCGTTGATCAGGTTCTTCGCCAGCACGCGGTAGTCGCGTGCCGCCACGAACCGCTGGGGCAGCAGCGGTATCTGGAAGAAGGCCATGTACCAACTCCGCGCCAGCTGCCGCGGGCTACGCAGGATCTTCTTCTGGAACAGCGCCGGGTGCGGGATGTTGCAGACCGTCAGCGTGCGCACCACCTCCGGGTGCTCGATCGCGAGCAGCCAGGCGATGGCCCCGCCCCAGTCGTGCGCGACGATGTGGGCGCGCTCTTCTCCCAGGTGATGCACCAGCGCGATCACGTCCTCCTGGAGCGTCCGCGTGTCGTAAGGGTGTTTCTTCTCGGTCTCGTTGTAGCCGCGCAGGTCCGGCGCGACCACCCGGTAGTGGGGCGCCAGAGCGGCGATCTGGTGGCGCCACGAATACCAGAACTCGGGAAAGCCGTGAAGCAACACCACGAGCTCTCCGCTGCCCGCTTCCACGTAATGCATGCGGATGCCGTTCACCTCGGCGTATTCGTGGCGCAGGTCGGCGGGCAGGGTGACGGATGGCATAGCGGAACGGACCTCGGGCGTTGGTCAGCAGACTGTAGCAAACGCGCGGTCTTTCCGGAGCTTCGGCGTCCTCTCTTGGGGGCGCGTCGCCCGCGCTGACCGGCTACCCTGAACCCACGCATGACATGGTACCTCTGGCTGTTGGTCGTACTCGGCCTGGTGATCGCCGCGTCCGCGGCGGCAATCCTCGCCCTTCGCGCGAGCGCCAACGGCCGCGATTTCCTCTCGCTGGGCGTGCGCCAGAAGCTGCGCTTCGGCCGCTACCTGCTCGCCAGCCCACTCACGCCCTGGCCACTCAAGGCGATCCTTGGCCTGCTGGTGGTCTACCTTCTCTCGCCCATCGACATTGTCCCCGACTTCATCCCCGTGCTCGGGCAGGCGGACGACCTTGCCGTGATGGCGATCATCGCGGCCGTCGTGCTCTATCTCCTGCCGCGCCCCCAGGTCGAGGCGGCGCTGCTTGCGGCGCGTGGCGACGGGGCGCCCACCGAACCGCCGGCCGTCCGGTGAACCAGATCCGGGGTGTGCGCTCTCAGCCGCCGCCCAGCAACAGCGCCGTCAGATGGTGCAGCTCGACCGTCAGTTCCGGGTCGCCGCGGCGCGCCGCCCAAGGCCCAATCCCCAGCGCTGCCATCACATACTCGTTCACGAGCAGACGCGCCGTCGCGTCCACGTGCTCAACCGTCAGGCCACCTTCCGCGATCCCTTCGTCGATCAACTCCACGTACGCCGCCACGAGGGCTGACGTTGGCGATCGGCCCGTGCCTTCGTCGCCACGCGGCGCCGCAAGCCACGCCAACATCAGCCGGCGGCTCTCCTGCGCGTAACGCACCAACAGGTCTAGCGCGTATAGCACCCGATCGACCGCCGTCATCTCCGCCGACACGGTGACGTCGTACTGCCTGAACCAGTACGCCTGGTCCAGGAGCAGCGCCTCGCGCAGCAGATCGTCCTTCGAGGCAAAGTAGTTGTAGACCGTCCCGACCCCGGCTTCGGCCGCCTCGGCGATCTGCTGGATCGAGGTCTCTTCGAAGCCCCGCTCCCGAAAGAGGGCGCTCGCCGCCGCAGCGATTGAAGCCCTGGTGCGCGCCTTCTTGCGCGCCAGCCGCCCTGTTGAGGCCGCTTCAGACATGGGAATACCGCCTTTCCCGTGTTCGCTCCGCCGCGCCGAACAGCCGGACAATACACCGCCGCGGGCCTCCTGGGGCGCGTCAGGCGGTGAGGTGATTCTGAAACAACAATGTAACTACTGGCCGGTCAGTCGCCGGGATGGAGCCAGCGTTCCTCCCAACCTTCCGCTGGCTGCCCCTCGGCGAACCCCCAGCGTTCACCGAAGCGCTCCAGGTATGCCACATCCGCGACACGCTTCCGCTTCACCGGGCCCTGCCGGTCCGCCGGGTAGCCAATCGGCAACAGACAATAAAGCTGGTTGTTCTCCGGGATGCCGAGCATCGCGTAGAGGTCCTCTGGGTGGCCCATGGGCAGGTTGAAGATCGAGCTGCCGAGGCCAAGCGCACGCGCCGCCAGCTGCAGGTTCTGCACGGCCGGGAAGACCGAACCTCCGGGCGTGGAATGCCGTCCGCGGAGCCCGAGCACGGCGATCACCACGGGCACGGTCGCCAGGTTGTGCGAGAGATGACCAACGGCCTGAAGCGAGAGCCGCATCGAACGCGGCAGCTTGGTGATCTCCTCGTTGCCGCCGAAGCGGCCCGCGTAGCGCTCCCAGCCTTCGAGCGCCCACTCCTGCAGCTTCGCCTTCACACCCGCGTCTTTGATCATGAGGAAGCGCCAGTCCTGGACGTTCTGGCCCGAAGAGGCACGGATCGCGGCATCGATGAGCTGAAAGAGGACCTCGTCCGGGACCGGGTCGGACTTGAAGCGGCGCAGCGCGCGCGTCGTGTAGATCGTCTCGAAGAGTCCGGGGCGTTCGTCAGTCATGGCGTCGCAGTATGCCACGAAGGCGCGCGTCCTGGTCGCTGGTCCGAGCGGTGCAGCGGGGTAGTAGCAGTGGTAGTATGAGCAGGTGAAGTTGAGTGTCAGCGTCACCCGCGCGACGTGCGTTTCACGGCCGACTTCCTAGATCAGGTGCTCATAGGGCACAGCGGCCTCCTTAAGACGCGGCGGAGCATACCACCGGCCGCGGTGGCCGGTGAGCTTCCTGAGGTCTCAGGCTGCGCGTCCGAATGGTCCCTTTGGCAGCCCGTCACGCCGCCAGGAACGCCTTCACCGCGGCAACGTACCCTTCCCAGCGCTCCCGCCGGATGTTGTGCCCCGCGCCTTCCAGTTGCACCACCTCCAGCCTCGGGATGACGCCCTTCGCCTCCTCGGCCACTGCCTGTGAGATGATCGCCCCGGCCGACGGAGACCCGGTGATCAGCAGCGCCGGGCACGCAATCGATGGTCCGTACACGCGCCAGTCCGCCAGCCTTGGTGACTTCATTACGTCCGCGTTGAACTGGAACTTGCTCTGTGCCCATGGGCCCACCTCGGCCTCATCCCAGAGCGGGTTGTCGCGGCGGCAGATAGCCATCAGCGCCTCGACCGATTGCCCCTTTAGCTGCTCCATCCAGTCCGTGGCGGGTGGCCTCGGCGGCATGTCCGCAGGAAACCATGGCGGGTCTTCGAGCAGGAGCCGGCCGATCACGCCGGGTCGCTTGCCAGCGGCCGCCGCCGCCGAAGCCGCACCGAGCGAATGCCCGAGTACGGTGGGTTGGTCGAGCTTCAGGATGTCGATCAGCGCGAGCAGGTCATCGGGCATTGCGTCGAGGCCGCCGGCGGGCGGGAGCCCGGAACGCCCGTGGCCGCGCGCGTCCGCCATGATGACGTCGTAGTCGGCCTCGAGCTCGCGCGCCACCCGCGTCCAGCAGAGCCCCGCGTCGGTGAGCCCATGCAGCAACAGCAGCGCGGGGCCGGGCCTACCGGTGCGGACGTAATGTGTGGTGAAGCCGTTCGTCTCGACTTCGTGGTTGGTCCATTCCTTCGCCATGCCGTTTCCTCCGGGCCGGTTCAGACTCAAGTGCGGGCTAGTCTAACTTCGTCGGCGGACCGTGGCACACCGTCCGCGGCAGTGTTCGTCCGTCAGTCGGCACGGAGAATCCCTACCCGACGGCTACCGGTTCGGCGGCCTTTTGCTTCGCCCGCCGCTTTCGGCGCATGATGGATAACCGATGAAAGCGATGAAACTGAAAAAGCGCCTCCGCACCCTCCAGCGCCGGGTCGACCGTCTGAACACGAAGGCGCCGGGCAAGCCGGGCGCCGCCGGGACTGAGCCGCCGGAGCTTCCGCCAACGGCCGCTGAGGCCGCGCCCGCGCCGCTCGGCTCTGCACAGCGGGAGGCGCTCCCGCCAATCGCGGGCCCCACGACCGCGATGGTGATCATGGCCCACCCCGACGACGCCGAGTTCCTTTGCGCCGGTACGGTCGCCAAATGGTGCGCCGAAGGCTGGACCGTCTACTACGTCCTCGTCACCGGTGGCGACAAGGGCACCCACGACCCGGCCATGCACCCGGAAAAGCTCGCCGCCATCCGCGAAGAAGAACAGCGCGCCGCCTGCCGCCTGCTCGGCGTGAAGGAGTGCGTCTTCCTCGGCTACCCGGACGGCTTCACCGTCGACGAGCACGAACTGCGCGGCCAGATCGTCCGCCTCCTTCGCCTCTACAAGCCCGAGGTCGTCGTCACGTGGGACGCCTTCCGCGGCTCATTCAATCATCGCGACCACCGCAACGTCGGCACGGTCGTCGCGGATGCGATTTACCCGCTCGTCCGCGACCGCCTCTTCTACCAGCGGGACGAGGAGGACGGACTGGAATCGCACCAGGTGAACGAAGTCCTCCTCGCCGGCGCCAGCGACCCGGACTACACGATCGATGTGAGCGACCACTGGGAGAAGAAAATCGACGCCATCCTCTGCCACACCAGCCAGATCGGTGGCCGGACGAAGGAGGACTTCCTCAAGCAGCGCAACGAACAGATCGAGAAAGAGGGCGAGAAGCCGATCACGGAGCGCTTCCGCCGCTGGTCTATCCGTCGCCCCATGCGCCGCGATAACGAAGAGAAGAAGCCCGAAGAGACGGCAACCGCCCCAGCCCCGGCTCCGTGACGCGGCCGTAGGCCTTGGCCTCGGCGCAAGACGCACACGGGAACCGCGCGCGTCAGCAAGCGGACGGTTTCCACCATCCCAGGCCGCCCAGGACGCCCTCACCGGGGTCGCGATCCGCCGGCCATCAGCCAACGCACCGGGAACCGCGCGCGTCAGCAAGCGGACGGTTTCCACCATCCCAGGCCGCCCTCACCGGCGGTCGCGATCCGCCGGCCATCAGCCAACGCACCCGGAACCGCGCGCGTCAGCAAGCGGACGGCATCCACCACGCCGAGCGTCGGAGTCACC
>JAYUAG010000027.1:0-6369 GCA_043741475.1 Thermoflexaceae bacterium
CTGGAGGAAGCGGTCGCGGTCGCCGCCCGGAAGGCCCAGCCTGGGGACGTCGTCCTGCTCTCGCCGGCGGGGACCAGCTTCGACGCCTACCCGAGCTTCGAACAGCGCGGTGAAGAGTTCCGCGCCCTCGTCGCGGCGCTGCCCGGTTTCCAGGGGGTAGCGCAATGACCGCACTCGGTACCACGCGGACCGCCCCGCCCGCGGCGCCGGGCCGGCCCGACCTGTTCTTGCTCGGCCTCACGGCGTTGCTGACGGTGGTCGGCCTCGTCGTGCTCTGGAGCGCGAGCTTCGTCATCGCGCTGGTCAACTACCACAACGCAAACGGCTACGTGCTCCGCCAGATGGTCGGCGCGGTCGCGGGCACGATTATGTTGCTTGCGGCAGCGCGCACCGACTACCGGCGCCTGCGCCATCTGGCGCTGCCGATCATGGTCGCGACGGTGCTGGCGCTCGTAGCGGTGCTCGTGCTCGGGAGCGAGCGAAATGGGGCAAAGCGGTGGCTCGGGCCAGAGATCATCGCCTTCCAGCCCGCGGAGTTCGCGAAGCTCGCGGTGGCGATCTTCCTCGCCCGCTGGCTGGTGGGGCGCGAAGAGAAGATGCACAGCTGGCAAGACAGCTTCATCCCCTTTGTCATCATCCTGGGCTGCGTTGGGGCGCTGATCATGGCGGAGCCGAGCCTCGGGACGACCCTCGTCGTGGCCGGGATAGCGGTCACGATGTTCTACGTTGCCGGGGCCTCGTGGGCGCAGTTGGGCGCTCTACTTCTCTCCGGAGCGGTCTGCGTGGGCATGCTCATTGCGATAGCGCCCTACCGGGCAGAACGGTTCTCCACGTTCTTTGGGAGGACGGATGACGACGCGGCCTTCCAGACCCACCAGGCGCTGGTCGCCCTCGGCAACGGCGGCTGGGATGGACTCGGCCTGGGCGCCAGCCGCGGCAAATTCTTCTACATCCCCGAGAGCCACACCGACGGCGTCTTCGCCGTGCTTGGCGAGGAGATGGGCGTCGTTATCGCCGGCGTCGTGCTGCTGCTGTATGTCGTGCTCATCCTTCGTGGCTTCGCCCTGGCGCGGCGCTGCGAAGACGAATTCGGCGCCTACCTCGCGACGGGCATCACCGCCTGGATCGCGGTGCAGATGTTCCTGAACGTCGGCGGCATCCTGAGCGTGCTGCCCCTCACCGGCGTCCCGCTGCCGCTCATGAGCTACGGGAACAACGCCCTTGCCTCCATGCTCCTGGGAATCGGCGTGCTCGTGAGCATCTCGCGCAATTGCCCCCCGGCCGCCGCCGGCCCGCGCGAAGTGCGCACGCGCAGGCGCAACCCCTGGCCCCGGAGGCCGCGCTCATGAGAGTGGCAGTGACGGCCGGCGGCACGGGAGGACACCTCTTCCCCGCGATCTCGGTGATCCGCGCGCTCGAAGCGCGGCCGGAGCTGGACGCCGAGGTGCGCTTCTTCGGGCCCGACGACCGCGGCGAACGGGCCATGCTCGAGAAGCAGGGCATCACACTTGAGGCCGTCCCCGCCGCCCCAATCCGCGGTCGCGGGCCCTTCAAGGTCGCCCGGAGCCTCGCACAACTGGTGCGCGGCACGTTCGTCGCGTTGCGAAAGCTGCGCCGCTTCCACCCGGGCGTCGTCGTCAGTACCGGCGGCTATGCGAGCTTCCCCTGCTCGCTGGCGGCGCGGATCCTGCGCAAGCCGCTCGTGGTCTACCTGCCGGACGTCTCGCCCGGCTGGGCCGTGCGCGCCGAGATGCGCCTCGCAACGAAGGTGGCGACCACGACCGACGCGGCCCTCGCGTTCCTCCCGAAGGCAAAGACAACGGTCACGGGCTACCCCGTGCGCCCTGAGTTCTTCTCGCTCTCGCGCGCCCAGGCGCGCACAGCGCTGGGCATCGCCGACACGGACCTGGTCGTCGTCGTCGCCGGGGCGAGCCAGGGCTCACAGACCATCAACGCGGCCGTGTTCAAGGACATCCGCACGATCCTGGCGGTGGCGAAGCTCTACCACATCACCGGCGCCGCGGACTACGACGACGCAGCCGGCTTCGAGAGCCAGCTGGGGGAACTCGCCGAGCGGTACGTCCCGGCGCCGTTCCGTGACGACCTGCCGTCGATCATGCTCGCAGCTGACCTCGCCGTGATGCGCGCGGGCGCGAGCGTCCTCGGCGAGCTCCCGGCGGCCGGACTCCCGTCGATCCTGATCCCCGGCACGTTCGCCGGGGCGCACCAACGCGAAAACGCCCGCTGGCTGGCCGCCGCTGGCGCCGCCGTGATCCTGGAGGAAGCCGACCGGGCGCGCCTCGGCGCCACCATCGTCGCGCTGCTGGAAGACGAAGAGCGGCTCGCGGCCATGCGCACGGCCGCCGCCAGCCTCGCCCGCCCGGACGCCGCCGACCGCATCGTCGACCTCATCCTGGAGGTTGCGAAGCGATGAACGACCTTCGCGGCCCTGTCCACCTCGTCGGCATCGGCGGCATGCACATGTCCGCGATTGGCCAGCTGCTGCTCGAACGCGGCGTGGCCGTCACGGGGAGCGACCTTCGCTCGTCAACGTTTACCGATCGGCTGGAAGCCCTCGGCGCGAAGATCGCGTTCGGCGAGCACCGCGCCGAGAACGTCGGCACGCCCACCCTGCTCGTGCACACGGCCGCCGTCGGCGAGGAGAACCCGGAACTCGTTGAAGCGCGCCGCCAGGACGTCGAAGTCGTCATCCGCGCGGAGATGGTGTCGCGGCTGATCGCGGACAAGAAAGTGATCGCGGTCGCGGGCGCGCACGGGAAGACGACGACTTCGAGCCTGATTGCGCTCATCCTCGCCCGCGCCAGCCTTCAGCCGATGTACCTCCTCGGCGGCGAGAGCATCGATCTCGGCGGCCACGCAGCCTGGGGCGAAGGCGACCTCTGCGTCGTCGAGGCGGACGAGTACCGGCGGGCATTCCTCGAATACGACCCGGCGGTCGCGGTAATCACCAACGTCGAGGCCGACCACCTCGACTACTACGGGACCGAGGCCGCCTACCACGAAGCCTTCGTCGAGTTCGCCAAACGCATCGTGGCCGGCGGCCGGTTGCTCGCCTGCTGGGACGACGCGGGCGCGCGGACGACGAGCGAGATGGTGGAGGACCGGCCGATCACGATCGAGAGCTACGGCATCGAGGGGACGCGGTTCTGGGGCGCGCGTGACATCGAGCACGCCGCCGACGGCGTCACATTCACGCTCACGCGAGGCGGCGCAGACCTCGGCCGCGTGCATGCACGCGTACCGGGGGACCATTTCGTTCGAAATGTCACGGCGGCGATGGGCGTCTGCCTCGGGCTCGGCGTCTCCTTCGACGTGGCGGCGGCGGCGGTGGCCGAGTTCCATGGGGCACGCCGACGGTTCGAGGAAGTCGGCGAAGCGGGCGGCGTACTGGTGATGGACGACTACGCCCACCATCCCACGGAGGTGCGCGCCACGATCGCCGCGGCCCATCGGCGGTTCCCGGAGCGGCGGCTGATCGTAGTTCATCAGCCGCACACCTACAGCCGCATCTCCTATCTCTGGGACGAGTGGACCCGTTGCTGGGAGGGCCTCGACGCGCTCGTGATCCTGGAAACCTACGCCGCTCGCGAGGCGCCCGTCGAAGGGCGCGGCGCGAAGGACCTTGCGACCGCGATCACGACCCCACAAGCCAGCTATGCGGCCGACTTCGACGACGCCGCCCGCCAGGCGGTCGCGCTCGCGCGCCCCGGCGACGTGGTCTTCACAGTCGGCGCGGGCGACGTGGTCGAAGTCGGGCCGAAAATACTGGAGCTGCTGCGATGACGTTCGAACAGCTCGCAACCAGGCTCGAGCCGCTGGGCTCGCTGAAGCGCAACGAAGCGCTCTCGCGCCACACGACCTTTGGCATCGGCGGCCCCGCCGACCTCTTCCTGACGGTGCGCGACGCTGATGGGCTGCGGCTGGCGCACCTCGCCGCGGTCGACGCGGATGTCCCCAGCTTCGTCCTCGGCAGCGGGAGCAACATTCTCGTGGCGGATGCGGGTATCCCCGGACTCGTGATCGACAACCGTGCTCGTTCCGAGAAACCGGACGCTGGGGGCCTGCGTTATGTGCTGGAGAGCGGCGCGAGCTTCGCCGCCTTCTCCCGGCGGATGTGCCGCGCGGGCCTGGCGGGGCTCTCCTGGGCCGTCGGCATACCCGGCACCCTCGGCGGCGCGGTGGTCTATAACGCCGGCGCCTACGGCGGTTGCCTCGCCGATGTGCTCACGCGCGTCCGGCTGAGCGACGCCACCGATGGCGACCGCTGGGTCGAGGCGGCCGAACTCGGCCTCGTGTACCGCGGGAGCGTCTTCACGCGTGGCGCGTTTGCCGGCAAGGCGGTTCTGGAGGCTGAGGTCCAGCTCACGCCGGGCGATGCGGCGACGCTCGTGGCCGAGGCTTCGGGCCACGACCAGAAACGCCTTGGAGCGCAACCACGCGGGCGGAACGCCGGCTCGATGTTCAAGAACCCGACCGAGCGGCCCGCCTGGAAGCTGATAGAGAGCGTCGGCCTGCGCGGGGAGCGGCGCGGAGACGCGGCCATCAGCGAGCTGCACTGCAACTTCTTCGTGAACTACGGCAACGCGAAAGCCGCGGACGTCGCCTGGCTCGTGAACGAAGCGGAGAGGCGCGTCTTCGAACAGGCGGGCGTGCGGCTGCAGCGCGAAGTCGCATTTGTGGGGGCGTGGTGATGGCCAGACAACGCGTTGCGGTGATTTTCGGCGGTCGCTCTGGTGAGCACGACGTGAGCATTGTGAGCGCGCGCAACGTGATGGCTGCGCTGGACCCTGAGCGCTGGGAGCCGGTGCCGTTCGGCGTCACCCGCGATGGTCACTGGCTCCTCCCCGCCGAGACACAGGCGCGGCTCGACGCAGGTGCTCCCGCGTTCGCGGGCGGCGGCGAGGCGCTCCTCCACGGCGGCGGCGTGCTCTCCCTGCTCGCCGGCTGCGATGCGGCCTTCCCGCTCGTCCACGGCACCAACGGCGAGGACGGGACGCTGCAGGGCTTGCTCGAATTGGCCGCGCTGCCGTATGCGGGCTGCGGCGTCGCCGCGAGCGCGATCGGCATGGACAAGGCGCTCATGAAGGCGCTCTTCCGCGAGGCCGGCATCCGCCAGGCGCGCTACGCCGTCATCCGCGCGTGGGAAAGCGGCGAGGACGCGCGCGAGTTCATCGAGGACACGCTGGGCTATCCCCTGTTCGTGAAGCCCGCGAACGGCGGCTCAAGCGTGGGCGTGAGCAAGGTGCGTTCGCGCGAAGACCTGGCTGGCGGGCTGGCGAGCGCCTTCCGTTATGACGACAAGGTGGTCGTCGAAAGCGCGGTAGCCGGGCAGGAGGTCGAGTGCTCGGTGCTGGGCAACGAACGGCCCGAGGCGAGCGTCGTCGGTGAAATCGTCCCCGACCGGGAGTTCTACGACTACGACAGCAAGTACAGCGCGCAGTCCGCGACGCAGCTCTTCATACCCGCCCGCGTGAGCGAGGTGATCGCGGACGAGGTGCGCGAGCTGGCGCTGCGCATGTACCGGGTGATGGGCGCCGAAGGCTACGCACGCGTGGACTTCTTCGTCACGGGGACGGGCGAGGTCCTCGCGAACGAGATCAACACGATCCCCGGATTCACGAGCATCAGCATGTATCCGAAGCTCTGGGAGGCCAGCGGCCTCTCCTACGCGGCGCTGTTGACGCGCATCCTCGAACTCGCCTTCGCCCGGCACGAACGGAGGTCAGCCCGTGGTTGAGCAACACCTGAGCCGCAAACGGATCGTGAAACGGCGTCCGATAGGAGCCACGCCCCACCAGGCGCGAACAACGCGCGGGATCGTCCGCCATCGCCGCCCGGAACACCACCCGATGGTGGTCGCGGTCGACGCGCCCACACGCCAGCGCAACGTGCCCGCCCTCGGCGGCTTCTTCGCGGCCGGACTCTGCGCGCTCGCGTTGGTGTTCGCGCTCGGCGCGGGCCTCTACTGGCTCTACCGGGGGCCGGCGCTGCGCGTCGACACCGTGGAGGTGCAGGGGGCCACGATAGTCGACCCGGCAGCGATCGCGGGCGCGGCCGGCCTCGATGGCAAGAGCCTTCTCACCGCCAAACTGAACGAAGCGGCGGAGCGAGTGGCCGTGCTCCCCCTCGTCGCCAGTGTCCAGATCGAGCGCAAGTGGCCGCGGACCGTGCGCGTCATCATCAGCGAGCGCCAGCCCTGGGGCACCTGGGAACAGGACGGCGTGCGCTACACGATCGACCGCGAGGGCGTCGTCATGGGGACGAACATCGCGCCGCCGCCTGATTCACCCACGGTGCGCAGTTCGCAGCTGGGCACGCGTCTCCAGGGCGAACGCGTGGACCCCCAGG
>JAYUAG010000028.1:0-14354 GCA_043741475.1 Thermoflexaceae bacterium
GCGACCAGCTGGCAGCCCGCAGCCGTGGCGAGGCCGTGGACGCGGGCGATCACCACCTGTGGAAGCTCCTGAATCGTGTCCATCATTTCGGTGCAGGCCCACAGGAGTTTGCGCATCTCGCCCAGGTCCGAGCCGGCCATGTCGGCGAAGTCGTGACCGGCACTGAAGACGGGGCCGTTGGCGGCGACGGTGACGCCGAGCGCGTCGCTCTCGCCGGCGGCGCGGAAGGCGTAAGTCAGTTCGCGCATGTGGGCGAGCGAGAGCGCGTTGCGCTTCTCCGGACGGTTCATCGTGACCGTAATGTAGTCAGCTTCGCGTTCAGACGTGATGTGTTCGTAGTTCATCGCAGCCCTCCAGCGCCCATGTTAGCCCGAGGGACGAGCTCCCGTGCGTCCAACGAACCGCTTCGGTAGACGGATCGTGAAGGTCGCGCCTTCGCCCACGCTGCTCTGGGCGTCCACCGTGCCGCCGTGCTGGCGGACGATGTGCTTGACGATCGCGAGGCCAAGGCCCACCCCGGCGGTCGCCCGCGAAGCGTCGCCCTTGTAAAACCGTTCGAACACCCGCGGGAGGTCCGCCGGGGCGATACCGGAGCCCTCATCGCGGACGGAGAGAGCCACAAGGTCGCCCTCATCCGCCAGTTGCACGTCGATCTGTCCGCCGCGAGGGCTGTACTTGATGGCGTTGTCGAAGAGGTTCGAGACGGCACGCAGCACCGCGCCGTGGTCGGCTTCGGCCGTGACCGCGGTTCCTGGAAGCGCGATGGTCACGCCCGTCTGCTCGAGGCGCATCGCCAGGAGCGTGGCGGCCTCCGCAGCGAGCGCCGCGAGGTCGACCGATTCGGGGCGCAGCTCCACCGCCCCCGATTCGATCCGGCTGAGGTCGAGCAGTTCGTTGACGAGGGCGGCGAGCCGGTCGACCTGCTGTCCGATGCGGCGCGTGAAGGCCGCCGTCTCGTCCGGGCCATCGACGCCATCTTCGAGTGTCTCCGCGAGCGCCTTGATCGAGGCGAGCGGCGTGCGCAGTTCGTGGGAGACGTTGCCGACGAAGTCGCGTCGCATCTGGTCGACGCGATTCACCTCGGTGAGGTCCGTGAGGGTCAGCAAGACCGACCAGTCGCCCCCGGCAGCGATGGGGACGGCCGCGACACGGAGCGGCAGCCGCGAAGGCCCGAAGGCCACGACCGCAGCGACCGGGGCGCGCAAGCGCGCGACGGTACGCACGAGGCCATCGAGTTCGTAGTCGCGCGCCGACTCGATCAGTGGGCGGCCGACGATCGTCTCGGGCGAGGGCCCGAAGAGCGCACTGGCAGCGCGGTTGGCGAACCGCACGGTGGAATCATTGGAAAGGGCCACCATGCCATCGGACGAGGCGTTGAACACCGCTTCGAGGCGCGCCTGCTCGGCATGGATGTCATCGAAGAGCCCATGAACGCGCCGCGACATGGCGTTGAACGCCGGCGTCAGCGCCAGAGACGGGCCATCCGCTGAGGCGCTCATCGCCGGGTCGCCGAGTCGCGCCGCAGCAGTGGTGACGTAGGCGACGGCAGCCTCGGCGCCGCGCAGGGCGAAGAATCCGGTGGCGGCGCAGATCAATGCGCTGGCGAGGGCGATCGCGATCCACGCCCCACCGGAGAGGTTGTCACCACGTGCCAGCCCGCCGGTGGCAAGACCGCCCAGGACCGAGAGAAGGCCGATGGCAGCGCCCCGCCAGGCGAGGTTACGGCTCATGGCGGGCTAGCCGTCGAAGAGGTAGCCGCTGCCGCGGGAGGTCTTGAGCCGCACCGGCGCGGAGGGAGCGTCCTCGATCTTTTGGCGCAGCCAACGGACATGCACATCCACGGTCCTGGGACCTCCAAAGAAGTCTTGGCCCCAGACCTCGTCCAGGATCTGTTCGCGCGAGAATACTCTGCCACGGTGCTGGACGAAGAATAGCAGGAGTTCGAACTCCTTCGGCTTCAGGCGGAGAAGGCGGGCGTCCTTTCGCACTTCGCGGCGGCCGAGATCAACTTCGAGGTTACCGGCAAGGAGGACGGAGGCGTCGTCCTTGAGCTCCGGCGCGGGCGCGCTCCGCCGGAGCAAGGCGCGCACACGCGCCATCAGCTCGCGCATGCCGAAGGGCTTGGCCACGTAGTCGTCGGCGCCGCAATCGAGCCCGGCCACACGGTCGCCTTCGCCCCCGAGCGCGGTCACCATGATGATGGGCACCGTGGTGTCGCGGCGCAACAGACGGCAGACCTGCATGCCATCGACGCCCGGGAGCATGAGGTCGAGCACGATGAGGTCCGGCTTCTGTTCGCGGGCAAGGCGGAGGCCGTCGTCGCCGCGGCTCGCGGTGAGGACGCGATAGCCCTCGCGCTTGAGGTTGTGTTCGAGGGTGAAGAGCAGCGTTTCTTCATCTTCGACAACGAGGACTTTCTGAGGTTGCGGGCGGATGCCGGGCGCTGCCATTCCCGCTGATCGTCGTTCGCCGCCATTAACATTCAATGATCGCGCACCCTGTTACGATCATGGCGCAGATGATGACGGACGAACAGCACAGCGATCCGGAGCCGCACCCCGACGGCATGCCCCGAAGGAGCGCACTCCGAGGGTACGGCTTGCTCGCCGCCGCGGTACTCTTCGCCGCGGGCGTGTTCGGATTTTATATCGCCACCGCGGGCCACGGTTCCGGGCCTTCCCCGGAGCGCACGGTGCGCGCCTTCTACGAAGCGTTCGCTCGCGGGGATGAAGCGGCCACCGCCTTCGTAGACCGTGATTCCGGGGTCTCGGCGAGGCGGATTGCCTTCGCCAGCAGCGCCTTTGGGCCGGGCGAACGCGACCCGCTCGCGGTTTCAGGGCTCACGACACGGCTCATCAACAACGAGGCCGGCTGGGCGACCGTCCGCGCGGCCGGGACCTTCTCGGGTGGCCTCAATGGCGAGCGCGCGTTCGAAGAGACGATATTCCTCAGGCGATCAGGCACGGGCTGGCTGATTTCGACCGAGGCCCGGTTCTTCGCCGCATTCGCCGGGCCGCAAGGGTCGCCTCCACCGCAACGCACCGATACCGGCCCGCTGGTGAGCGCCCGCCCGGCAATCGGCGAACCGGCGCCGGACTTCGCCCTCGTCGACGCGCGCGATGGGGAGACCGTGCGGAAGCTGTCGGATTTCAAGGGCAAGGCCGTCGTCGTGAACTGGTACGCGAGCTGGTGCGGGCCGTGCAAGCGCGAGTTGCCCGAGTTCCAGGCCGCCTTCACCGCGCTCGGAAGCGAGGTCGTGTTCCTCGCGGTCGACTACAAGGAGTCGCGCGAGAAGGCCCTCTCGATCCTCGACGACCGGGGCGTAACGTACCCGGCTCTGCTCGATAGCGGCGGGGCCGTAGCGGAGCACTACCGCGTCGGCAGTGGTCTGCCCTCGACCTTTTTCGTGGACAAAGACGGCGTATTGCGGGCGTTCCAGGTGGGCCAGGTGTCGCAGGATCAGCTAGTGGAGTACCTCTCACGGGTGGGCGTTCACTACCAGCCGAAGTAACTCGGGGCGCGCTTGACGACTGGGCGCGGAGCGAGCATCTTCAAGTCGTCTTCCGCATACCGGTCAGGGCCCTCCGATGGGAGGGGACCGGGGGAAGCCGGTGCAATTCCGGCGCTGTCCCGCAACTGTGACGGCCTCCAGGGGCCGAAGCCAGGTCACCCGCCCTGAACCCGTGCCGAACGCCTTCGCGAGAAAGGATCGGAACATGGTTCACGTGCTCATCACCTGACGACCCGCTTCGATTGAGGCGGGTTTTGCGTTTGCCGGGCCCGCCGTCGCCAGATGCCGCCTGCACAGGCACGCGGTCAGCAAGAGGGACGAGGGCATCCATGCACAGACTGATCCTGGCGGGCGCGGCGGCGCTCGCAATCATCCCGGCACTGGCGTCGGCGGCGCTCCCGGAGAGCGGCGCCGCAGCGAAGGGGGCGGCCTTCATCCGCACGACCCAGGAAGCGGACGGCGGCTTCGGCGGTTTTGGCGACGGCCAGACGTTCGACGCGGTCTACGCGATCCGCGCGGCGGGCATCGACCCCACCACGGTGACGAAGGGCGGCAAGTCGCCGGCTGACTTCCTCCGCGCCAAGGCGGCGGCTCAGGCGAAGCCGGCGAACGCGGCCAAGGCGGCGCTCGCAGCGCGTGCCCTCGGCATCGACCCACGCAACGCGGGCGCGGACCTCATCGCCGCCATCGAGAAGGGTTACGACCCCGCGACGGGCCGCTATGCCGAGGATGACTTCAGCCAGGCGATCGCGGTGATCGGTCTTGCGTGCACGGGCAACGCCACTCCGAACCGGGCGATCCTCGCGCTCCGGAGCGCCCAGCTGGCAGACGGCGGCTGGGGCTTTAAGGGATCGAGCGACCCTGATACGGCGGCGATAGCGGCCCAGGCGCTGTTGGCCGCGGGCATCCCGGCGAGCGACGCAGCAGTCGCAAAAGCCGTCGCCTACTTCAAGAAGACGCAGGGTACGGACGGTGGCTGGGGCTTCGACCCGTCGGAGTCGAACGCGTCGTCGACAGCGTTCGTCGTGCAAGCGCTGATCGCCGCGGGAGAAAACCCGGAGGCCGCCACCTATCGCAAGGGAGCTTCAACGCCCGTGAGTTTCTTGCTCTCACAGCAGACCGGAGACGGGTCGTTCAAGGGATTCGACCCCGCCTTCGCGACGAATCAGGTAGTGCCGGCGCTGGCCGGGAGGACGTTCTGCGACGCGCCCCGGACGGCTCTCGCTGCCGGATCCGCAGCCCCAACGTCCACGGCGGCCCCAACGCCTCAGCCTACCGCGCCGCGGCCGCCCAACACCGGCTCTGGCGTGTCGTCTGGCGGTCGATGGGGGTGGCAGGCTGCCGTCGCGCTCCTGTTCGCGACCGCGTCGATCGGTGGCATCGCCCTCCGTCGACGCGCCCGGTAAACGGAGGCGTTCATGCACACCGCCGTTTGGCTCTCATGGGTGTTGCTCGTGATGGCGGTTGCCCTCACGGCATCAAACCCGTTGTACCTGGCGGTGGTGTTGCTGGCCGTGCTGCTTGTGGCGGCGCTGGCGCCTCAAGCGGAAGTGGGCGGCGGCTTCGGCGCGTTACTGGTCTTCGGCGCCGGCACGATGGCGCTCTCGCTCGTGATTTCGCTCGTCAACGGGAGCTACGGCGACCACATCCTTTTCACGATCCCCGGCCCGGAGATCCCACGGCGGCTCGGCGGCCTCAGCCTCGGCGGGCCGGTCTCCGCCGAAGGGCTGGTCGCGGCGGCGGTGCGGGGCCTCGGGATCTTCTGCGTGCTGCTCGGGTTCGCGGTTTTCAACAGGGCGGTCAACCCGCAGCGTGTGCTCCGGATGGCGCCGGCGGCGCTGTTTCACGCTAGCATCGTGGTAACGATCGGGCTGACGCTGCTCCCGGCCAGCGTGGAGGACGTGAAGCGCGTCCGCGAGATGCGATCGCTGCGGGGCGCGCCCTCAGGGATCCGGGCGTTGCCGGGGCTCGTCGTGCCGGGAGTGATCGGCGGGCTCGAACGGTCGATGCGGCTGGCCGAGGCGATGGAGGCCAGGGGCTATGCGGCCGTGCCAGCCTCCGGGAGGGGCCAGCGCTGGGCGACAGTGTCGATGCCGCTGTTTGCTGCGGCAACTTGGCTCTGGTTTTACTACAGCTCGCTCCGGCCTTTGGCCATCTCCTTCGCGGCCTGCGGGGTGCTGTCGTTGGGCTGGTGGTCGGTCTCGGCTGGCCGGCCGCGGAGGACCACGCGCCTGCGCGACGAGCCGATGGCGGCGCCATCCCGACTGGCCGCGCTGGCGTCGGCGGGCCTCGCAGTGGCCGTTGTGGCGCTGGGTTCGACGGGCACACTGGACGTCGATTACAACCCGTTCGCCGGCCTTCATGCGCCGCCGTTTTCGGCGCCCGGAGCGACAGTCGCGCTTGCCTGCGCCTGGCCGGTGTTCTTCCTGAGTGGCGGGAGGCGGTCGCCAGCGGCCGTGGACCCGACCGCACGGGCGCTGAGGAAGGCGGCGACGGAATGATTGCGCGCCTTCGGGATGTGACCTACACGTACCCACGGGCCGCCCAGCCCGCCCTGAGTGAGGTGACGGTGGACCTGGCGGCCGGCGAGTACGTGCTCGTGGCCGGGCCATCGGGCGGAGGGAAGTCGACCGTCTTGCGGCTGTTCAACGGGCTCGTACCGCAGTTCTACGGTGGAAGATTGCAGGGGACGGTCTGCGTGGGCGGGCGCGATGCCGCGCGCACGCCAACCCGGCAGATGGCATCGCTCGTGGGCATGGTCTTTCAGGAACCGGAGGCGCAGGCGGTGGCGTTCACCGTGGAGGACGAGATCGCGTTCGGGATGGAGCAGCGTGCTGTGCCGCGCGTAGCGATGGAAACGCGGATCGCGGCGCTGGCCGAGCGACTCGGGCTCGGGTCGCTCCTGAATCGCCAGCTGACGACGCTTTCGGGCGGGGAACGGCAACGCGTCGCCATTGCCGCAGCACTCGCACTCGAGCCACAGCTGCTCGTGCTCGATGAGCCCACCTCGCAGCTCGACGGCGATGGAGCCGATGCGGTGTCCCAGGCGCTCGATGACCTCCACCGGCGCGGCGATACGGCGGTGCTCGTGGCCGAGCACCGGCTCGTAAGGTTCCTGCCGCGGGTTGGTCGGGTGATGGAGGTCACTGCCGGACGAGTTACCGGTCTTTCGCCACGGGAGGCCGCCGGGCAGCTCGCGACCGTACCGGCGGTCTGCGCGATCGGCCGGCGCCTGGGCCTTGACCCGCTACCGCTGACGGTGGCGGAGGCCACCATCGCGATGTTGGGCCGTAACCTCGCTCACGCCGCGCATGCGCACGATTCGTCCCCCGGCGAAGAGTTACTCGCGGTGGCCGGTCTGGTCGTCGCTTACGGCGAATTCATGGCGCTTGGCGGCGTGACGTTCGCGATTGGCGCAGGCGAGGTCGTGGCACTGGTCGGGCCGAACGGGAGCGGGAAGTCGACACTCCTGCGGGCGATCGCGGGGCTCGTGGCGCCGGCGGCGGGAGCGGTGTCCTTCGGCTCATCCGCGCCGCGGACGGTGCAGGAACGGACGGCGGTCGCGGGCCTCGTGCCCCAGGATCCGGCGTTGGCGCTCTACCGTGAAACGGTCCGCGACGAGGTAAGGGAGAGCCTGCGGTATCGTCGTGGGGGCCAGCAAGAGGATGGCGTACTCGCGGCGTGGAACGTCGCGGAGATGGCCGACCGCAACCCGAAGGACATCAGCGTGGGCCAGCAGCAGCGGGTCGCGATCGCCGCGATGCTGGCGCACCAGCCACCGGTCTGGCTGCTGGACGAGCCCGTGCGCGGCGCCGACGGCCCGGCGCGCGAGTGGCTGGCGAATCGACTGCGCGAACACGGCGCCGCTGGCGGCGCTGCTGTCGTCGCCACACACGACATCGAGTGGGCCGCGACCTTTGCGACGCGCGCGATCGGCCTGGACCGTGGAACGGTCGCGTTCGACCTCCCCGCACGGCGCGCCTTCGCCGCCGATGGACCGCTACCGACGCAGATTGCGCGGCTCGTGCCCGGGGCGATCTGCCTGGCGGAGGTGATCCTATGAGAGCCACCGTGCCGCGCACGCGCCGCCTGGCGGCGCTCCTGTTCTTCGCGCTCGCGGCGCTCGCGGCAGTGACTCTGGCGCGCGCCGATGGCGAAGCGGGTCTCGTCATTCAGGATGGGGACGCCGTACGCACCTTCTGCGTGGCCTTCAAGGGCGAAAGTATCACCGGTGACCAGTTGCTGGCAGCCGCGGGGCAACGGTTCGACCAGTTCGGCGGGTCCGCACGCACGTTGTGCTCGATAAACGGCAGGGGCTGCAGCGATGCGAGCAGCTTCGACACGTGTTTCTGCAAGTGCCAGTCGGGCGGTGGCGACTGCACTTACTGGGCATTTTTCACGCTCCGCTACGGCGGGAGCTGGTCGTATTCTGCCATCGGCTTCAACCTTGCGCGGGCAAGGGATGGCGACCTCCATGGGTGGCGTTGGGGGAAAGGGTCGCTGCAGAGCGCGCCACCGCCCGCGAGCATGAGCTTCGAACAGATCTGCGGACACGCGCCTCGCGGCGGGGGGCTGCAGGCGACCGCGACGCCGCCGCAGGCCACGGCGACGGGAGCGTCCACAGCGTCGAGTGCCAACCCGACGGCTGGCGCGCCTGCCCTGACGCCGGGCGGCGGTCCTGTGGTGACGACGACGTTCGTCCCGTCGACTTCGGCGCCCGCCTCGTCCGGGAGCGCGAGCAGCGAGCCACTGACGCCGGCGCCCGGGAGCGCAACGGCCGCACCGACGGCGCTGATCACGATCGGCAACCCGGCCACCGCGGAGGAGAGCGATGACCAAAACGACGGCGCGAGGGGCCCCGGCGCCGGCCTGGTCGCCTTCGCCGCGGTCGCCGGGCTACTTGGCCTGGGGATCGCGGTCGCCCTGGTAAGGAGGGCTCGCCATGGCGCCTGAGGCAGCGTTGCGCCGGCCATTCTCGCTCCCGCGGCCTTCGACGGGATGGCTGACGTTCGCAGTTCTCAACGCGGTGGGACTCGTCGCCTACCTCCATCCCTTCCTCTTCGCCTCCGCCACCAGGCGGGACGGCCAGTGGTTCGAGCATTCCACCGACGCGCCGCTCGTCTTCGGGGCGCTCGGGTTCCTCTGCCTGGGATTGGTCGTGGCGGAACTGAGCGACGGTCGCCTCAACAGCAAGTCGCTTGCAGCGCTCGGCGTGCTCGCGGCGATGTCGGCGGTGCTGCGAACGATCACGCTCCCTGCGGGCGCCAACCTCTTCTGGCTTCTGTTGATCCTCGGGAGCTACACCTTCGGCCCGCGACTGGGGTTCCTCCTGGGCGCACTCTCCATGTTCCTCTCGGCGATTGTGACCGGGGGGATGGGGCCGTGGCTGCCGTTCCAGGCGTTCGCGGCGGCGTGGCTGGGGATGGCGGCGGGCCTGATGCCGCTGGCGATCGGACGGCTGCCGGTGCGCGCGCAGGTCGTCTGCCTCGCGGCGTTCGGGGCGGCGGCCGCCATTTTCTACGGGCTGATCATCAACCTCTGGAGCTGGCCTTTCTGGGCGGCGGGGCCGGACATCTCTTATGCTCCGGGGCTCGGCACCCCCGAGACGATCCGGCGCTATCTGAACTTCTACCTGCTCACAAGCTTCGGCTGGGACCTGATGGGGAGCGTCTGCAACGTGGTCTCGATCGCAACGCTGGGGGGGCCGCTGCTACGGGCGCTGCTCCGGTTCCACGACCGCTTCGAGTGGAGTGACGAGCAGTGATGAGGGCCGGGTGATGCGTGATGAGGGCGTCTATTCGATCTCGCTGATGGTGATATTGGGGTCGCGGGGGACGAGGCGCTGGCCTGCACAATCGACGAGAAAGTCGAGCTCCTCGAGGACAATCGCGCCGATCAGCGCCTGCGTGCGGTCTGGTTCAACGACCGCCGAGAAGTCACCCGTGCGGCCTTGAATCGACACCTCCGCATCGCGAACCGTATGGCGGCGCGCCTGCCGGCCATCGGCGTGGTGGACGCTTGTCTCGCCCGAGGCCGGCAGCCCGAGCGCTTCCACAACATCTGGCGGGAGGAACATGCGCATTCTCGTGGTGTCGACGAGCGCCACAATGTGCCTCCGGCGTACGACTCAGCGGGAAAGTGGCCGTGCGACGCGAGGGCTACGTCTTCCGCATTCGAAATCTCGATTTCCACCGTGACGCCGCCGGCAGCTCGCGAATCCTGGTCCATTCGATCAGCTTAGCTCACCCCGTAAAGAGGCCGCCATCGGGGAAGATGATTTCGCCCGTGAAGAAGCTCGATTCGTCGGAGGCGAGGAAGAGGGCGGCGTTGGCGATGTCCTCCGGCTGGCCGAGGCGGCCGAGGGGCGTGCCCGCGATCAACTGGCGCTGTCGCTCCTCGTCGGCGCGCATGGAGGCGGTCATGGGCGTCTCGATGAAGCCGGGGCCGATCGCATTGACACGCACACCGAAGCCCGCGAGTTCGAGCGCGAGTGTCTTCGTGAGCATCCAGACCCCGGCTTTGGAGACACAGTAGTCGGCTGCGCCGACGATCGGGATCTTGGCCGCGCCGGAGGCGATGTTAATGATCGAGCCTTTCCAGCCCGCATCGACCATCCTCCGGGCGACGGCGCGGTTCGTGAGCATCACGCCCGTGAGGTTGACGTTGATCACCTTCTCCCAGTACTCGATCGGCTTGTTGATGAGGAGGGCGGCGCTTCGCTCGCCCCGCACGCCGGTGGCTTCCGCGCCGCTGACGTAGAGGGCGTGAGAGATGCCAGCGGCGGCGACGAGCACGTCGATTCGTCCGAACTCGACGACCGCTGCCTCGGCGAGCGCCTCGCAGTCGGCGTTGACACTCGTATCCGTGCGGACGGCGATTGCGCGACGGCCGAGCGCTTTCACGGCGGCGACGGTCTCGGAGGCGCGGTCGAGGTTCAGGTCGGCGACGACGATGTGTGCGCCCTCTTCAGCGAAGCGGATGGCGGTGGCGCGGCCGATGCCGCTGGCGCCGCCGGTAATCACAGCGATGCGGTCCTGTAGTCGTCCGGCCATAGGCTTTGCTCCCTTGCCCCGGTTGGGCGCGGCGATTATGGCACGTGGGCGGAACCGCGCCACGCGGTAGGATTCGGGCTTATGGCCTCTGAGAGCAAGTCGGCGGTTATCGGCGCAATGGGGGCGAACCTCGCGATCGCGATCGCGAAGCTCATCGGCGGCCTCATAACGGGGAGCGCGGCCCTCCTGGCGGAAGCCGGTCACTCATTAGCGGACACGGTAAACCAGGTGTTCCTGCTCACCGGCATCAACCTCTCGGGCCACCAGCCGGACGAGGCACACCCCCACGGTTATGGCAAGGAGCCGTTCTTCTGGTCGTTCCTCGCGGCGATCTTCATCTTCGTCGCCGGCGCCACCTTCTCGGTTTATGAAGGGACGAGAACGCTCGTGGAAGGCCATGAGCACGACCGCACGGGCAAGGAGCTGGCGCTCGCCTTCGGCATCCTCGGCGTTGCGACCGTTATCGAACTCGGGTCGATGACGCTGGCTGTCCGTGCAATCGCGGCGGGGGCAAGGGGAAAGAGCTGGAGCTTCCTGCGCTACGTGCGCGAGGCCCCGGACCCGACGGCCAAAACCGTCTTCTACGAAGATGGCGCTGCGGTCACCGGATTGCTCATCGCCGCCGGTGGGCTCGCGCTGGCACAACTGACGGGCAACGAGGCGTGGGACGGCATCGCCTCCCTCGGGATTGGCGTCGTGCTTGCTGGCGTCGCCTTCATCCTCGGCGCGCAAGCGCGGTCTCTGCTGCTCGGCGCGGCGGCGCACAAGGACACCCGTAACGAGATCCACGAAACCCTCAACAGCTTCCCTGAGGTGGAACAGGTGGTGCGCGTGCTGACGATGCAGCTCGGCGCCCACAGCATTCTCGTCACGGGCGAGCTCCAGGTGGAGCGAGCGATGACGGCGGACGCCATCGAAGGGCTCATGGACCGCATCGACGCGCTGCTGAAGGAGCGCTTACCTGAGGTGGTCGATACCTTCTGGGAACTCAAGCGCATCCCCGGCGAAGGCAACGGGTAGCTATTCTTCGGCGATCCAGCGCTCGGTGTCGCGCGGCCAGGAAACGACTTCGTCCGGCCGGAACCAGAGGGCGACCTCGCGCTCGGCGCTGCCCGCGTTGGTGTCGCTCGCGTGGACGAGGTTCTTCCCCGTTTCGAGGGCGAGGTCAGCGCGGATCGTACCGGGAGCCGCCTCGAAGGGCTTCGTCGAACCGACAGATTGGCGGACGGCGGCGATCGCGCGCGGGCCCTCGAACACGGCAGCGATCACGGGCGAACTGCAGATGTAATGGACGAGGCCATCGTAGAAGGGCTTGCCCTTGTGTTCGGCGTAGTGCTCTTCGGCGAGGGCGCGCGGGACGGAGACGAGCTTCATGGCTGCGATGCGCAGGCCGCGGCGCTCGAGGCGAGCGATGATCTCGCCGGCAAGGGCGCGCTGCATTGCGTCGGGCTTCACGAGGACGAGAGTGCGTTCGTTTGGTGTCAATGACTGCTCCTTGTCGTTTCAGGGGCGCACGACGATGACGGCGGACGCGGATTTCGAGGGGGTGATGGTGGGTTCGCGAAGATAGACGGCGGCGGAAGAAATGGGCGGGTCGCCGCGGGCGATGGCCGCGCGTACCGAGAGGATAGCGGCGGCGCAGCGAGCGGCCGGTGTCACTTCGATGCCGCCGGCCAGCTCGCTGGCAGAGGCCGCGTCGCCCGTTTCGCCGGCGCTTAGTGTGAATGGCCGGCCGGAGGGGGTGTCGCCGTCGAAGCGCTGGACGGCTACGAGGTCGCGGCCCATCGGGTGGCGCGCGTCCACGCGCAGGAGGTCCGGCGGCAGGGCGGCGCGGATCGCGGCGAAGGCGCCCACTCCGTGGACAGGTACGCCGAGGGCAAAGCCGAGCGCCTGGGCGGTGGCGATGCCGACGCGCAGCCCGGCGAAACTCCCGGGACCGGTGACGACGACGATCGCCTCGAGGCCCGTCCGGTCGCCAGCAAGGGCATCATCGATCATGGCGAGCAGCCGCCGCGACTGGTCGCGTGGGGCGTCGAGCTGTTTGGCGAGCGGCGCATCGCGACCGTGCGCAATGGCGACGGCGATCCAGCGGAGGGAAGCAGTATCGATGGCAAGGATCGTGCTCACGCTTGCTGAAGACCCTGGACGAGTTCGTGCCCGCGGACGCCACGGGCAAGGAAGCTCAGATGGCGCTGCCGTTCGGTCTCGCCGTAGCGAAGTTCTACGACCACGCCTTCGCCGGGCAAGAGGCCGGCGCCTCGCTCCGGCCACTCGACCACGAGCACGCCCTCTTCCGCATAGTCCCAGAGGCCGAGCTCTTCGAGTTCCGCGGTGTCACCGATGCGATAGAGGTCGGCATGGAAGAGCCTTTCGCGGCCGGCGTATTCGTTCATGAGGACGAAAGAGGGGCTATTGACCTGGCCGGCGCAGCCCAGGCCGCGGCCGATTCCCTGCGTGAGGCAGGTTTTGCCGGTGCCGAGGTCGCCGCTCAGCAGAAGCACATCGCCACGGCGCAGTGCGCGGCCGAGGCGTTCGCCGAGCAACCGAGTGTCCTCTTCGTCGTGCGTAACAAGGTCAAGGGCAACTTCCGCCATGCAGCGAGTATAGGATGCGGGTTGTTACGGAGTGCGCGCGAAGCGGGGAAGCGTTCACCACCAGAGGATGTCGTCCAACGGATCTTCGGCCGCGTTGATGCCGGTGGCGTCGCTTTCGTCCGCGGCCCAGAGGTCGGTGCCGAGGTACTTCCAGCCGGCGTCTGCAAAGATCATCACGACGTTGCCGCGCTTGACGCGGCCGGCAACGCGCATGGCGGCGTGGAGCACCGCGCCGCTGCTGATGCCGCCGAACATGCCCTCGGCGAGCATCGCGCGGCGGGCATGGGAGAAGGCGTGGCGGTTCCCGACGATGATCTTGCCATCGAGGACTGATTCGTCGAGGACGGGCGGGATGAAGCCATCTTCGAGCGACTTCAGGCCCTGCACGTGGACGCCGAGGCGCGGCTCGACGCCGACGACGTGGCACCCCGGGTTTGCTTCCTTGAGACGGCGGCCGGCGCCCGTGATCGTGCCTCCAGTGCCCATCCCCGCGACGAGCACATCGACGCGCCCAAGGTCGGCAAGGATCTCCGGCGCGGTCGTCTCGTAGTGGGTGGCAGCGTTTTCGACGCTCCCGAACTGGTCAAGAAGAAAGGCGCCCGTGTCGCGCGCCACTCGCTGGGCCACTTCAACGGCGGACTTGATCCCGGCCTGGCGGGGTACGCGACGGACGATGGCGCCATACGCGAGCAGCAACTGTTCGATCTCCGGGTAGACGCTATCGGGGACGCAGACTTCGACGGGGTGGCCGAGGAGGCGGCCGAACATTGCGAGAGCGACGCCGGTGTTGCCCGTCGATGCTTCGATGATCGCCTGGTGGGGAGCGAGCGCGCCGCTGGCACGCGCCCGTTGGAGGATGCGAAGGACGATCCGATCCTTGATGCTGCCAGTGGGGTTCATGCCTTCAAGCTTGGCGAACAGGCGGACGCCGGGCTCGGGGCTGAGCGACTTCAACTCGACGAGGGGCGTGTTACCCACGAGCCCGGCCACGGTGAGGAACGGCGGCACCCACCCAGCCTACACTGCCTCGTTAGGCGCGGAAGCGAGCTAGTTGAACCCGCCCTCGGCGCCCCAGACCATTAGCGCCAGGATGCCGAGGACGGAGAGGCCTAGCAGACCGCCGACCATCTGGAGCCGCTTCCCAAGGGCCACGTAGCCAACGGGCAGGGAGCCCTCGTCCTGCGCGCCATCGAGGGC
>JAYUAG010000029.1:0-2693 GCA_043741475.1 Thermoflexaceae bacterium
TTCGAGGCAGGGATCGTCCTCACCGGCTCGGAGGTGAAGTCTGCGCGCGAGCACAAAGTGCAGCTGCAGGGGAGCTACGCCCGCCTCAAAGGCGACGAGGTCTGGCTGCAGGACTCGCACATCGCCGAGTACGCGAACTCGGGTTACACGCGCCACGTGCCCACGCGTGACCGCAAGCTCCTTCTGCACAAGAAGGAGATCGCGAAAATCGCAGAGGCGCTCGGCGCCCAGGGGCTGACGCTCGTGCCGCTTTCGATGTACTTCAAGCACGGCCGCGCCAAGGTCGAGCTCGGGATCGCACGTGGCCGCAAGAGTTATGACAAGCGCGCTGCCATCGCCGAACGCGATGTCGCGCGCGACCTGCAGCGCGCCGTGCGCCGCGACGCCTGAAAGGAGAAGGACGATGAAGTTCGGGTTGGTCTACGACTTTCGCAACCCAGCGCCCTGGCGCCAGCCGTGGGAGGAGGTCTACGAGGGCCTCCTCGACCAGATCGTTTTCGCGGAGGAGCTGGGTTTCGATTCGATCTGGCTGACGGAGCACCACTTTGTCGAAGACGGCTACACGCCCTCGCCCGTGCCCCTGATGGCGGCGATTGCGGCGCGTACGAAGCGCGTAGAGATCTCCACGGACATCCTCATCCTGCCCTTGTATCACCCGGTGAAGCTGGCGGAGGATATCGCCACCATCGACGTGATCTCGAAGGGGCGCGTCATGCTTGGCGTCGGCTCCGGATACCGTGATGAAGAGTTCGCTGCCTTCGGCACCGGCCGGAAGGAGCGCGCGAGCCGTATGGAAGAGGGCGTAGCCGTCCTGCGGGGGTGCTGGGCCGAAGGGCCGTTCTCGTTTTCGGGCAAACACTACGCACTTGACGCGGTCAACGTCGTACCCAAGCCGCTACAGAAGCCGCACCCGCCCCTCTGGATGGCGGCTACGGCGGCGCCGGCGGCGCGGCGAGCGGCCCGGCTCGGACTCCACCTCCTGCCACAGGCCGACCGCACGGGCGGATATGACGCCTGGGTGGACGAGCTGGCGAAGCTCGGTCGCGACCCTCGTGACTACCGCGTCGGGCTGATCAAGTCCTGGTTCGTGACCGGCGAAGGGCGTGGCGATGCGCTCTGGCAGGTCGTGCGTGAACGCGAGCGCTACCGCGGCGGGACGTACGCGCCGTGGATCGCGGCTGGTTACGTCCGGCCCGCGCCCGGCGCCGTGCCCATCGACCAGGGGTACATGTTTGGGTCGCCGGACGAGATCATCGCGCAGATTGATTCCGTCACGAGGACACTGCCGCTCACAGACATCATGGGCTGGGCGACGCCGCCCGGCATGGACCCGAAGGCGATGAACCCCCGCCTGGAGCGATTCGCGCGCGAGGTCATGCCCCATTTCCGCTGACCGTCCGCTTTGGCGCGGAGCGATGCACGAAGCCGTCAAGGCGGTGAGGAGTCGGCGATGAGGTCTTGCGCGCCACGGCCCACGGGCCGACCGGCGTTCATAACAGGACTACTGCGAGCTGGCTATCGCGCCGTCAGCCCAAACGCTTCCGCCAGCAGCTCGTACGAACGCACCCTTGCCCCGAAGTCGTGCGTGATCGTGACTACCACGAACTCCTCGATCCCGCCATATGCGTCTGAGAGCGCCTCCAGCCGTTCGCGGACGCGGCGCGGCGACCCGTAAATCGAGCGGCTTCGGGCGAATTCGAGATAGTCACGTTCGGCTTCGGTGTAGGGGAAGGCCATCGCCTCGTCCGGCGTGGGGATGCCGCCACCGCCGCCGCGTCCGGCCATCAGGCGCCAGCCCCAGCGGCTCCAGGAGAGGCGCTCCGCCTCTTCGTCCGTCTCCGCGACCGTGGCCGAGACGCCCAGGCTCACGCGTGGCGTTGGCTGGAATGGGGACGGTTCATAGCGGTCACGATAGTTCGCGACGAAGCGCTCGCCGCCCTCCTGGTTGATGAAGTGGGCGAAGCAGAAGCTCCAACCCAGCTCGGCGGCGTAGGTCGCGCTCGCCGCCGACGACCCGAGCACCCAGAGTTCGGGCATTGTCTCGCCCGTCGGCATCGCCTTGATCGCCTGGAACTGGTGACCGGGCGGCAGGTCTCCGCTGAGGTAGCCGTAGACATCGAGCAGCTGCTCGGGGTAGGCGTCGATAGGCAGGTGGCCCGGCCCATGGGCGAGCGCTTGCGCGGTGCGCGTGTCGCTTCCCGGCGCGCGCCCGACACCAAGGTCGATCCGCCCAGGATGCAGCGCCTCGAGCATGCGGAACTGCTCCGCCACCTTGAGGGCACTGTAATGCGTCAGCATCACGCCGCCCGAGCCCACGCGCAGATGTTGCGTGCGGTTCGCGACCTCCGCAATCAGCACTTCCGGGCTGGCGCAGGCCAATCCGGCGCTGTTGTGATGCTCCGCCAGCCAGTAACGGTGGTAGCCGAGCCGGTCGGCCGCTTGGGCGAGTTCGAGGGTCTCTCGGAGCGCCTGCTGCGGCGTTCCCCCTTTGCGTATTGGCGACTGGTCCAGCACGGAGAGGCGCATGGTCATTCAATCCATCTTAGCGGACGTGGCGCCGGCTGCTCCGCAGGCTCAGACTGCAGCCATGCAGCTCGCCAAGAACCAACTCGATATCGGCCTCTTCACCAACAACACCGAGGCCATGCTGGCCTTCTGGCAGAACGTGGTCGGGTTACCGTTTGAAGAGACGC
>JAYUAG010000030.1:0-6364 GCA_043741475.1 Thermoflexaceae bacterium
TAGCAGTGTCGGAGTGTGGGAGTCTCGGGGTATCGGAAGGCGCCGAAGAGAGTGGAAGCCGTCCGCTTACTCACGCGCGCGGTTCCCGGACGCGCTGACCCACGCACCATCAGTCCCAACCGCGACGGTCACGAAGCGGGTTGTGGGATTTCGTTCTGTCCGAGAGATTGTATACACTTCGATCGGCGAGATTCCGCCCGCGAGCTGACGATGACCAACCCGGCGCTCAGTGGCCGCGGCTTTGCCGCCGCCACCGGCCTCGACTTCGGCAAGACCGTCGATGACTACGCGAAGCACCGCGCGGGCTTCCCCCCGGAGCTGTTCGACCGCCTTGGTCGTTTTGGCGTAGGCCTGGCCGACCAGCGCTGCCTCGACCTCGGCACGGGGACCGGGACGGTCGCCCGCAGCCTCGCGCTGCGCGGCTGCGTCGTCACCGCGCTGGACCCTTCCGCGGCAATGCTGGAGGCAGCGCGTGGCCTGGACGCGGCCGCAGGAGTGACTGTTGAGTACGTCGCAGGTAAGGCGGAGGATACGGGGCTGCCCACCGGCGCATTTGATGTCGTGACCGCTGGGCAGTGTTGGCACTGGTTCGACCCAGCAAAGGCCGCGGCAGAGGTGCGCCGACTGCTCGTACCGGGCGGGGCGCTCGTACTCTGCAACTTCGACTGGATCCCGTTACCGGGCAATGTGGTCGACCGCACAGAGAAACTGATCGAGAAGCACAACCCGGCGTGGCACATGGGCGGCGGCTACGGGATCCACTGGCAGACGCTCCGGCCGGTCTCGATGGCTGGCTTCAGGCAGCTCGAAACGTTCTCCTTCGACCTGGATCAGCCCTACAGCCACGAAGCCTGGCGTGGGCGCATCCGCGCGAGCGCCGGCGTCGGCGGGACGCTCTCGCCAGCCGCCGTAGAGGCGTTTGACGTCGAGCACGCCGCTATGCTCGCGCACGAGTTCCCGGACGAGCCGCTGCTGGCAGCCCATCGGTGCTTCGCACTGGTCGCGCGCTCGCCGGGGTAGGTGAGCTTCAGCCCGCCTCGGCGAGGAGCTTCTCGACCACGTCGAGGGCGCTGGCGACGTCTTCCTTGCTCACCCAGCCGAGGTGGCCGACGCGGAAGATCTTGCCTTCGAGCTTGCCCTGGCCGCCGCCAAGGACGACGCCGTGCTCTTCGCGGGCGCGCTTGCCGATGGCCTTGCCGTCGATGCCATCCGGCCACCAGACGGCGGTGACGGTATTCGAGGCAAAGCGTTCGTCCACGGGCACAAGCCTCAGGCCGAGCGATTTCACCAGGCCGCGAGTGTATGCGGCGATCGCCTCGTGGCGGGTGAAGATGCCCTCGAGGCCTTCAGCCCGCATCATCTCGAAGGCGCGGTCCATGGCGTAGTAGATCGAGAGCGCGGGCGTCCAGGGCGTCTGCAGCTTCGCGATGGCGTCGCGCGTCTTCGCAGCATCGAAGTAGAAGCGAGGCATCTTCGCCTCAGCGTTGGCGGCCCAAGCGCGTTCGCTCATATAGAGGAAGGCGAGGCCGGGCTGGACCATCCAGCCCTTCTGCGAGCCACTGACGACGACATCGAGCCCCCAGCGCTCCACGGGGCAGGGGATCGAGCTCACGCTGCTGACGCCGTCTACGATGATCAGGCGGTCGTGCTTGCGCACCTCGGCGGCGATCGCCTCGAGCGGGTTCGTGACGCCGGTCGAAGTTTCGTTGTGGGTGACGAGCACGGCCTTGAGCGAAGCGTCGGCGTCGAGCAGGCGGCCAATCTCGGCCGGGTCCGCGGCTTCGCCCCACTCGGTCGCGTAGCTGGTCACCTCGGCGCCGTAGGTCTTCGCGATCGAGCGGAGGCGGTCACCGAACGAGCCGATGGAGACGGCGAGGACGTGGTCGCCGGGGCTGAGCGTGTTGACGATGGCCATCTCCAGCCCGCCCGTGCCGGAGCTGGTGACGCTGAGGACGTCGCTCGACGAGCCGAACACCCAGTTCAGGCCGTCGGTGACGCGCCGCAGGATCTGGGCGAACTCGGGGCCGCGGTGGTTCATCATCTGCGCGGCCGAGGCTTCGAGGACCTCCTCGGGGATAGGTGTGGGGCCGGGGATGCGGAGGTTCATGGGATGCGCTCCGTGGGAGGGTGCAGCCCATGGTCGGGGGCGCGGGGAGCACGGGTCAACAGGGAGAAGTGATGCGTGATGAGAAATGAGTGATGGAGACCCCGGCTGCGTGTCCGGGGTCAGGCGACGAAGCGGAGGCGAGGGTAGTCGCGACCGGCGGCGGCGTTGGCGAAGCGCTGGTCGCATGTCCAGAACTCGCCGTCGTAGGCTTCGGCAACGGCGTAGCCGAGGGCGTCGAAGGTATCGGACTGGCCGAGGTCAGTAGCGATATCCCAGGCGCGGAGGATGACAGCTTCGTCGGTTGGGACGATGACGATCCCCATCGCAAGGAGACGCGCCAACATCTCCGCAGCTCCTGCGAATGGGATCTGGCGCCTGGTAACGAGCTTCCGAAGAACGGACGAAAACTCTATAAACAACGTTGGCGGCGAGACCAGATCGACTGTCCGCAGGCCGAGTTCGCGAACCGCGGCTTGGGCGGTTGGAGTCAGTTGGCTCGGAATCCAGGCATGCGTGAAAAGCGAGCAGTCGGGCACGACTGTACTACTCGCCAGCTCGCACCTCTCTCAGTGCTTCGTCGACGTCGCAGACATCGAGTAGTTTTCCGCCTCGCCACTCCAGGATTCGCGCTCGAATCTGCTCCACCTCCGCCAGCACCTTCAATCGCTGTTGCCGTCTATCCGGCTGAGGGGGGATCGTTCGGTATTCCATGATTCGATTGTCGCTCATGGGCGCCCCGTGTCAATCGCCGCCGCGCACCTCCCGGAGTGCTTCGTCGATATTGCAGGCATCAAATGGTTTTCCGCCGCGGGCGGCGAGGATCTCGGCTCTAATCACTCTGACGCGTTCGAGAACCGCCAACATCTTCGCGGGCGCATCCGGTATCGGTTCAACAGTTCGGTATGCCGTGATCTGATCGTCTCCCATCGGTGACTCATCCCAATCGCCGCCGCGCACCTCGCGGAGCGTGCGGTCGATTACTCGAATGTCGATCGGCTTGCCTCCACGGCGCTCCAACATCTGCGCCTGGAGTTCTTTGATCTCGGCGAGCACTTTCAGTCGCTGTCGCCGTCTATCCGGCTGAGGCGGGATGGTCCTGTATCCCATGACTCGATTGTCGCTCATGGGCGGACGATGTCAATTCCCACCGCGCGGCATCACCATACTCCGGGGCTTCGCCGCGAGAGGCGCTGGCTCACGCTCGCGGCACTGACTGGGGGACGCGGAGACGGCCGGCCGCGGGCGCGCGTATACTGCGAGCCCACACCACCTTCCCGTGAGGCACCCATGGCCAGACCTGTCCTGCGCACCGCGCTGTGCGACCTTCTCGGTATCGAGTACCCGGTTATCTCGGCGGGCATGGGGCCTGTGGGCGGCGGCTCGGCCCCCGCGGCCGTGGCCGAGCTCGCGGCGGCGGTCTCAAACGCTGGCGGGCTGGGCGTTATCGGCGGCGCCGGCTTCAACCCGCAGCGCCTGCGGGAGGAGATCGCGAAGATCCGGACCATGACAGACAAGCCTTTCGGAGTCGATCTGCTCCTTCCTTCGAACTACATGGGCGGCGCCGCGAGCGGCGAAATGCCCCGCGACCCTCGCGACCTCATCCCGAAGGAGACGCGCGAGGGCCTCAAGAACATCGCCGAAAGCCTCGGCGTGGAATGGCTGGAGATGCCCGCGGTGGATCAGCCACTCGCGAACCGCCGCGTGGGAGCGGGCATGTCGGACGAACAGATGGAGGTGGTGATCGAGGAGAAGATCCCGGTGTTCGCCGCGGGTCTGGGCAATCCGGGGCCGTGGGTCGAACGCCTCCACGCCAACGGGACGAAGGTGCTCTCGCTCGTTGGCAACGTGAAGAACGCGAAGCGCGTCGCAGCCTCAGGGGTGGACGTGGTGGTTGCACAGGGGACGGAGGCGGGAGGCCACACCGGCCGCGTGGCCACGTTCGTGCTGGTCCCACAGACCGTTGACGCGGTGGCGCCGACGCCCGTGGTGGCGGCCGGCGGCATCGGCGACGGCCGGGGGCTTGCCGCAGCGCTCGCGCTCGGCGCCATCGGCGTCTGGTGCGGAACGGCGTTTCTCGTTTCGAACGAAGCCAACCAGCCGGACCTCCAGAAACAGCGCATCCTCGCGGCAACTGATGAAGACACCCGCGTCACCAGGCTCTATTCCGGCAAGACGATGCGCAACGTGACGAACCCACTGATCGAGGCGTGGGATGCTTCTGGCATCGCGGCGCTGCCGATGGGGCTGCAGGGGATCCTCGTGGGCGACCTGCTCTACTCCGTCCGCAAGTCAGGCCGAATGGAGCTGATGATGAACGCGGCCGGGCAAGTCGCCGGGCTCTTGAAGGAGTCGCGGCCAGCGGCGGACATCCTCCGCGACATGGTTGGACAGGCGGCGGAGATCCTCGCGCGCAAGCTGCCCTCCACGGTCACTGCGGTCCCCGCATGAGCGGTAAAGCGCTCGAAGGGCTGCACGTGATCGAGTTCTGCGACCAGCTGGGGTCGTATTGCGGGCGGCTGCTGGCGGATCTTGGCGCGGACGTGATCAAGGTCGAGCCGCCGGGGGGCGGCATCCAGCGGAAGACGCCGCCGTTCTACCGTGACGCATTCAACCCGGACACGTCGATCGCCTTCTGGGTGCACAACACCTCGAAGCGGTCCGTAGTGCTGGACCTGGAGACGGCGGAGGGCCAGGCGCTCGCGCGGAAGCTCGTGCTGAACGCAGATGTGGTGCTCGAAGACTATGCACCGGGGTTCATGCCGGCACACGGGCTCGGCTACGAGGAGCTGAGTGAGGCCGACCAGGCGCTCGTCTACACGTCGATCACGGGGTTCGGACAGTCGGGGCCGCACGCTGGCTTTGCCTACACCGACATCGTCGGCCAGGCGATGGGCGGGATCATGCAACTGGCGGGCGAGATGGCCGACCCGCCGGTGATGATCTACGGCAACCAGGCCGATGTGTCGGCGAGCATCCACGCTGCCCAGGGGACGCTCGTCGCGGTGCTCCATGCGGAGGCCACGGGCGTGGGCCAGCAAGTCGATGTCTCCGCCCAGGATGCCATCTCCATGTCGATGGAGACGGCGATGATGACCTGGGACCTGCAGAAGCGGAACCGCGTGCGCACGGGAGCGCTGGGGATGCTGCCGGTGCAGCTGCCCGGGGCCGGGGTCTACCAGGCGAAAGATGGCTGGGTCTCCTTCTTCGTGGTCGCCCCCGGGGGAGCCGATTGGCCGGAACTGGTCGATTGGATGAAGGAACGCGGGATGGCCGGGGACCTCGTCGACGAGCCGTACGCCTCGTTCGCCGCGAGCCTCAACATGGCGACGATCACGCGCGTCATCGGCGACCCGGCAGCGGCGAAGGAGAGCATGCCGTTGCTCCTCCACATCAACGACCAGCTGAAGCGCTTCGTAGCGACGATGACCGCGGGCGAAGCCTACGAAGAAGGCCAGGGGCGGCGGTTGCTCGTGGGCATCTGCTCGACGCCGAAGGACCTCGCGGAGAACACCCAATTGCGGGCGCGAGACTGGTTCCAACGGCTGGAGTTCGAGTTCCTTAACAGCACGGTGGAGTTCACAGGGCCACCATACCGGCTCTCCGAATCGCCCACGGTCATCCGACGGCCGCCGCGGCTGGGCGAACACACTCTGGAGATCCTCAGTGGTCTCGCCGGCTGAGGGCGAAAGGAGAACACGATGACGAAGCGCCCACTGGAAGGACTACGGGTCGCGGACTTTTCCTGGTTCGGGGCCGGGCCGATCGCAGGGAACGCGCTCGCGGCTTTCGGCGCGGAAGTGGTGCGGGTCGAGTCGATCGCCAGGCTGGACAGTCTGCGTGTCGCCCACCCGTTCGCGATGAACGACGACAGGACGTTCAAGTCGGGCTACAACGTTTCCGGCTACTTCAACAACTTCAACGCGGGTAAATTGAGCCTGACGCTGAACATGAACACGGAGAAGGGCCAGGAAGTCGGCTACCGGCTGATTGAGAAATCGGACATCTTTCTGACCAACTTCACGCCGCGCGTGATCGAAAAGTGGAACCTGCGTTACGAGCAGATCGCGGCGGTGAAACCCGCGATCATCGCCGCCTATGCGCCCATGCAGGGAATGTGGGGGCCGCACAAGGACTTCCTCGGCTTTGGCGCCGTGCTGACACCGGTCGTCGGCATCAGCGAGATGTCGGGCTTCCCCCACCGGCCGCCATTCGGGGTGGGGACAAACTACCCGGACTACGTGGTCAACCCGGGGCACA
>JAYUAG010000031.1:0-6350 GCA_043741475.1 Thermoflexaceae bacterium
TCGCCCCAGGCGTCGAACTTGGCGCCGCGTTTCCACGCTTCGTAGATGACGGGAGCGACGCGCCGGTCACCGCGGCTGAGGACTGCTTCGAGGAAGCTGTCCTCGGGCTGGTTCCAGGAGAACTCGACCCCGGCTGAACGGCAGCCGTCGCGCAGGAGCGAGTGCTTCGGCTGAAGCTCTTCGGCCGTGTCCTGGCGCGCCCACTGGAAGGGAGTGTGCGCCTTGGGCACGTGGTTGCTCGTGCTCACACGGACGCGCGCGCGGCCACCCATGTGCTTGCGGCCGATCGCCTTCACCTTCGCCCCCATCTCCAGAATGCCCGCGACATCGTCCATCGTCTCCGTGGGCAGGCCGACCATGAAGTACATCTTGATGCCCGTCCAGCCGCGCTCGAAGGCGTTTTCGGCCGCGCCGAGGAGGTCGTCTTCGCTGACAAGCTTGTTGATCGCGTTGCGCAGCCGCTGGCTCCCGGCTTCAGGGGCGAGCGTGAGCGTGTGCTTCTTGCCCTTCGCCACGGCGTTCGCCACATCGACGGAGAAGCTGTCGACGCGTGTGCTGGGAATACTGAGCTTGAGGTCCGGGAACTTCGTCGTCAGTCCTTCGACCATGGGCACAATCCGGCTGTGATCGGTCGTGCTCAGGGACAGCAGCGATAGCTCGTCATAACCGGTGTTGGCCATCAGCTGGCGGGCGGCTTCCACGACCTCGTCCGGGCTGCGTTCGCGCGTCGGCCGGTAGATCATCCCCGCCTGGCAGAAACGGCAGCCCTGCGTGCAGCCGCGCTGAATCTCCACGGCGGCGCGGTCGTGCACCGTCTGCAGGAACGGTACGATCGGCCTCACGAGCGCCGGGGGCAGCACCTCGACGACGCGCCGGCGGATCGTCCTGGGCGCATCCGGCACAATGGGTTCGAGGGCGGCGAAGTGGTTGTCAGCGTCGTACCGCGCCTCGTAGTACTTCGGCACGTAGATGCCCGGCAGCGTGAGCAGGTCACGAAGCCGCTCTTCGCGGGAGGCGCCCGACCGCTTCCACTGGCGCAGCCGGTCGACCAGCTCCACGACGACGTCCTCGCCTTCGCCGAGGACGAATGCGTCGATGAACGGCGCGAGCGGCTCCGGATTGAAGGCGCCGCTGCCGCCCGCGATCACGAGCGGGTGTTCGCCCGTCCGCTCACGCGACCAGAGGGGGATCCCGCCGAGGTCGAGCATGTTGAGCACGTTCGTGTAGGTCAGCTCGTACTGGAGCGTGAAGCCGACGATGTCGAATTCGCTCAGTGCGTGGCGCGATTCGAGGCTCCAGAGGGGCGTGCCCCCGCGGCGCATCTCCGCCTCCATGTCTTCCCATGGGGCGTAGCAGCGTTCGGCCGCGACGTCCTCGCTACGGTTGAGAATGTCATAAAGGATGCCAAGTCCAAGGTTGGACATGCCGATGTCGTACGCGTCGGGATAGCAGAGGGCGAAACGCAGAGGCGTACTTCGCCAGTCCTTGGTGACGCTGTTCCACTCGCCGCCGGTATAGCGCGCGGGCTTGGAAACGCGCGCGAGCAGCTGGTCGACGGTTGCGGTCATGGGAAACTCCTCGCCGGCAAGCCGGCCCCACTCGCCAACATGGTAGGCGAGAACGTCCGGCCGCGCGACGCTGGCGCAACGGGCGGTTGTTCCAGACCCCGGTGAAGGCGCCGTCGACGACGAGCGTGTGCTCGTAGAGTCCGGATCCGCTCAACGCGATGCCGAGACATCAGGTCGCCGTCCGCCGCCTTTCGTCAGCTCCAGCTTCGGCGAGAGCCGCGCACCGGGGCCAACCCGGCCTCCAAAGCTGCCGCTTCCAAGTGGCGGCCGGCCCTTACCTATCGTTGGCCGGGGCTTTCTCAAGCAAGACTACCGCACTGGCGAACATCGAGTCGCCACGGCCCACCGAGTCAAGCCCTTCCGCGGTCTTCGCCTTGACGCTCACGCTCTCCAGGGGTACCCCCACGATTTCAGCGATGCGTTCGCGCATGGGAAGGATGTAGGGCTTTAGCTTTGGGCGTTCGGTGCGCACGTTGGCGTCGATGTTCCCGACCTGCCAGCCCCCATCACGCGCCAACTGGAGCGCTTTGCGGAGGAAGTCCGCGCTATCCGCATGCGCGTAGCGGGGGTCGGACGGAGGGAAGTAGCCGCCGATGTCTCCCAGGGCAGCGGCGCCGAGTACGGCGTCCGTAATCGCGTGGAGGAGCACATCAGCGTCGCTGTGGCCGGCGAGGCCCGGGCCCTCTTCGATGATGACGCCCCCGAGCACGAGTGTGCGCGTGTCGTCGATGCGGTGCGTGTCTTCGCCGAGGCCAACCCGGAAGCTGGTCATCTGGGGCCGGCCTGGCGCAGCAGCTCGGCGGCTACCACAAGATCCAGGGGGCGCGTGATCTTGAGGTTTTCCTGGGCGCCTTCCACGACCACGCACTCCAGCCCGAGGCGGCTGAGCATCGCCGCGTCGTCCGTTTCGTCGCTGTCGCCGCTGGCGGCGGCATCGAGCCAGGCCTGCCGCAGGATGACCTGCGGCGTCTGCGCTGCCCAGAGCCGGGCGCGGTCAGGGTGGCCATCGATCACTCCTTCGCGTACCTGCTTAATCGTGTCGGTGACGGCGATGGCGGCGATCGCCCCGGGCCTGCCCTCGGCAGCGGCGACGACGCGCCCGATGAGCTCCGGGGTTACGAGGGGGCGCGCGCCATCGTGGATGGCGACGTAGCGCGCAGCGCAGGCGCGGAGGCCGGCTTCGACGCTGTCCCGGCGTCGTGCGCCGCCCGCTACCACCGTCGCACAGGTCTTTGGCGCCCAGGTCGCAGCGAACTCGCCCATCGCCTCGACGTTGGTGGCGCCGGTCACGATTACGAGGCAACCGAGGCCCGCCGCCTGCTCGAAGGCGGCCAAGGACCATGCCAGCACGGGACGCCCGGCGAGGTCAGCCAAGAGCTTGTCTACTCCGCCGAAACGGGTTGAGGACCCGGCGGCGACGATCACCGCATCGAACTGCACGGTGATGAGGGTAACGGCAGACGGGCCGCTGTGAGAAGCGCTGGAGGCCGCGGGGGCAATGCTCCATGCTGTGGGACGGCGGACGGGCTGGACCCGCCTGCGAGGAGCTTACCGTTGGGAGTGAAGGAACAGGCGGCCGCCGCCCTGGGCGAGCCTGTGATCGAGACGGCTGTGGTTTCGCCGAAAGGCCAGGGCCGCCGCATGATGACGGCCGGGGTGGCGCGAGAACTCGGCGGGGTTCTGGGCGCTGGCGCCGCCGGGGCGGCGATGAAGGCGCGGTCTGATACACCGGGCGGGGTTTAGCGGCGGGTACATGATCGCGGCGCTCTCGCCAACGAAGCTCGCCTTCTTCAAGATGAAACGCGGGCTCATGAAGAACGGTTGCGGAGAGCTGCTGGAGACTCTGGAGCGCGCGGAAGTTGCCAGCTGGACCTGGGGTGGCGGCGCGCTCACGGCCGCGCTGACGGTCTCGCTGACCGACGGCACGAGCTGGGAGCTGGAAGTCCCGCGGGCGAGTAAGGGCGCGGCGGAACGCCTCGGGAAGGCGCTCGGCTTCGGCTAACGGTGCAGCTCCTGGTGAGCGTAGAATCGCTCGCGGAGGCATGTCATGAGCATCGATCCCTTCGCCACCGCCACCGAACTGACGGGCGCGCTTCGTCGCAAGGAGATCTCCAGCCGCGAACTGTTGCGCGACTACCTCGACCGCGTCAGCGCGCACAATGGCGAAATCAACGCGGTCGTGACGCTGGATGCGGATCGTGCCTTGAAGGACGCGAGCGCGGCCGATGACGAAGGCGCGCGCGGCGATTGGCGCGGTCCGCTCCACGGCCTGCCGATCACGATCAAGGACTGTTTCGAGACAGAGGGCCTGCGCACCACCTGCGGCGACCCTGCGCTCACCGACTATGTGCCAACGCAGGATGCGCTGGCGGTCGCGCGCTTAAAGGCTTCCGGCGCCATCGTCTTCGGCAAGACGAACACTCCCTGGCAAACGCTCGACGTACAGACTTACAACGCCGTCTTCGGCGCCACGAACAACCCCTGGGACGTGACGCGGGTGCCCGGGGGCTCTTCTGGCGGTTCCGCCGCGGCACTCGCCGCGGGGCTGACAACACTGGAGCTGGGGAGCGACATCGGCGGTTCGATCCGTATTCCAGCGCACTGCTGCGGGGTGTTCGGTCACAAGCCCTCGTGGGGGATCGTGCCGGAGCGTGGACACATTCCCGGGCCACCCGGTTCGCTCCACCGGCGAGACATCAACTGCAACGGGCCGCTCGCCCGCTCCGTCGACGACCTTGAACTCGCCCTGGACGTCATTGCCGGTCCGGACGAGCTGGACACCGCGGCCTGGCAGCTCCACCTCCCGCAGCCCCGGCACACCCGGCTCCAGGATTTCCGGGTGGCAGCCTGGCTGGACGACCCGTTCTGCAAGCTGCAACGTGCGTCCCTCGGTGTCCTTGAGGGCGCTGTCACGAAACTGGGAGCAGCGGGCGCTCTCGTGGATTGCGACGGCCGTCCTCCATTCGGCCTCGAAGAGGCGCTTGACGTCCTCAACCCGCTTCTCCAGGGCGCGATCTCCGGCATCACTCAAACCTCGATCCCTCATCATGAGTGGTTAGCGCTGGAACAGAAGCGCCAGGTGATGCGACGCCAGTGGGCGCACTTCTTCAGCCGGTTTGACGTGCTCCTGCTGCCCGTGCTGTTCACCGCTGCCTTCCCGCACACTCCGGAAGGTGATTTTCAGTCGCGGACTATCACTGTCGATGGCGGAGAGCGCCGCTACCGGGACGTCACGGCATGGACGGTGTTCGTCGGCGGTGTTCATTTGCCTTCGACCGTGATTCCGGCGGGCCGGACGCAGTCGGGGCTTCCGGTCGGTGTACAGGTCGTCGGGAATTTCCTCGATGACCGCACGACCCTTGCGTTCGCCCGGGCGGCGAGTGCCGAGCTGGGGGGATTTCAGAGGCCGCCGGGCTATTGATCGGCGGCAAAGCTGTCACTCGGATTCCGACCCATCCTCGGCGTCGTCTTCCTGATCAACCTCAAGGAAGAGGTCGCCGACGCGACATGCGAACCCGGGCAGAACATCCCCGCCCGAGAGCACAGCGTCGGGGCCGAGGCTCACGGCCGAACCATCGGCGCGCCACACAGTCACGTGGCGTGTCAGGGGGTACGCTATCCAGATCATGCGGACGCCGGCGCGCAGGTAGTCCGTCCGCTTCTTCTCCGCCTCCTGCTCGTTGTCGCCGTAGGAGACGACCTCCACGACGAGGTCGGGCGCGACGCGAAGGTGGCCCCTCCCCGGGCGTGGTGAACGCTCACGGCTGATGAAGCCACCGTCGGCGAAGCGGACTTTGCCAGGCATCCAGGGAAAGATCTCGAGTCCGCAGTCGGCCTGGAAGCCGTAGCCAATCGAGGTCTCCACGAGGTGGTTGCGGATCCGGCCATTGAATTCGTACGCGGCGTTGCTGGACAGGTAACTCACGTTCCGCTCCTGCAGGACGCCGTCGATGAGCGCCTCGTAGCGTCCGAGGTCGGGCAGATGTAACAGGTCTTCGGGCGTCACTGCGGAGCTGGTGGCGATGGCGGTCACGAGCGTCTCCCGCAGGCAAGTATACCGCGACGCCCGGCCGCACGCGCGCCCCTGTGCCAACGGACGAGCCCCGGCCAAGTGGCCGGGGCTCGTCGGGGGTGTCCTGTGGCGCCGGGAGCTGGCTGCTAGACCTCGTCCCCGGCGGCGGCCGCGTCGCCGTCGCCGACGAGGAAGTCACCTTCTTCCGCCTCGCCTCCGGCGAGGAGCTCGTCGTCGTCGAGGATCACGGCCGAAGGGTGCGAGCCTCGGGACATGCCCGCTTCGCGCTCGGCCAACATGCGGCTGAGTTCCTCCTCCTCTTCAAGGAGGAGGGACTCAGGGAGGTCGAGTTCCGCCGTGTGGTGGCGCGGTGGAACTACGATATCGGCGCGCGCAGGAATGAGCTTGCCGATGATGACGTTCTCTTTGAGTCCCATGAGCCGGTCGACCTTGCCGTCGATGGCGGCGTTGGTCAGCACGCGGGTGGTCTCCTGGAAGGAGGCTGCCGCGAGCCAGGATTCGGTGCTCAGCGAGGCTTTGGTGACGCCGAGGAGGACGGGCTGGGCCGTTGCGGGCTCGCCGCCTTCCGCGATTTTCTCGTTGTTCTTTTCCTCGAATTCGCGGCGGTCGACCAGGTCCGCCGGAAGGAAGCCGGTGTCGCCGGGATGGTCGACCTTCACGCGTCGCAGCATCTGGCGGACGATCACCTCGATGTGCTTGTCGTTGATGTTCACACCCTGGGACTTATAGACCTTCTGGACCTCATCGAC
>JAYUAG010000032.1:0-2683 GCA_043741475.1 Thermoflexaceae bacterium
ATCAGCGTCACGGGGCGTTCGGCGAGTGCGCTTGCCATACCCACATCGTAGCAGAGTGTCGACACACGGCGGAGGCGGGAGAGCGGCGTCAGGCGGCGACCATCAGGGAACTCAGCAACGCTCGTGCGGTTTCGTCCGGCGTGTCGGCCATGACTTGTACGCCCTTCCGGAGAGCCTCTGGCAGTTCATCGACGCTTGACTGGTCCGTGACCAACATGATGAAAGGCTTGCCCAGGCCGAGCGCAATCCCATAGTCGAAAAACAGTGCCGCACTTGCGGCATCTTCGGGCCCCACCACGGCGACGACCGCTTCGCTCTCGCGGAAGAAGGCAGTAGTTGATTCGACGTTGGGTTCGTCCAGTTCTGCGACCGAGGCGATTCGGGTAGCATGGACATGCTGACTGCGCAACGAGTCTGCGAGCCAATCTCCGATGAGGCGGCCGCCCCGGCTGTATCCAATCACGATGAAGCCGAGTTCGTTCATTCCTTGTCATCATCCATCCGCCATCGAAGTTCCGCAAGGTACTGGTCGAGATCGTCCAGGCGAACGGCGAGGAGCTGCCTGAGGAATCCGGGGACTTCGTCTCGCGCGACGAATTCGGCGATAGACATCTGGTGGACCAGCGTGACGATCCGAATTCGACGGCTCCAAGCGGCGCCCACCTCAATCCAAACGTACGGGCGAGTCAAGGCCGCCGGTGTGGCCAGGAGGACCAATTCGTCCGCTTCTTGCAGGAAGGAGCGGATGTCCTCCGCGAACGAACCCCCGATCTCGACATTGGCTTCATCGAGGAAGACCTCGCAGCCGCATTCCCGGATAGCGCGGGCGACCTGCCGGGCGACCCAGGAGTCTTGACTACTGTGGCTAAGAAAGACCTTCAACGCACTGGTCTCCGGGGTTTGCGCTCAGGCGTAAACCACCCCAAAATCCCAGCCCTTGCCCGCCTTGAAGCTCTGCAAGATGCGCCGCGAGACCACCATGCGATGACTTTCGTCCGGGCCGTCGTAGATGCGGGCGGCGCGGGCGTTGCGATACATACCCTCGAGCGGCGTGTCGCCGGAGACGCCGCGGGCGCCGTGCACCTGGATCGCCCGGTCGATCACGTCGTGAAGCACCTTCGCCCCGAAGAACTTGATCGCCGAGATCTCGACGCGCGCTTCGTCGCCGGTGTCGATCTTGCGGGCGGCGTCGAGCGTCAGCAGGCGCGCCGCCTGGATCTCGACGTAGCTGTCGGCGATCCAGTTCTGGACGGTCTGCTTCTCGGCGAGGGTGCTGCCGTAGACCTCGCGCACGAGCGCGTAGTTGATCATGAGCTCGTAGGCGCGCTGCATCTGGCCGAGCCAGCGCATGCAGTGGTGGATGCGACCGGGGCCGAGGCGGCGCTGGGCGATTCGGAAGCCGCCGCCCGGTTCGCCGAGCGTGTTCGTGATCGGCACGCGCACGTTGTCGTAGACGATTTCGCAGTGGGAGCCGTCCGTCTCGCCCATCACGGGGACCGGACGGATGATGTTGAAGCCGGGCGTGCTCGTGGGCACGACGATCTGGCTGAAGCGTCGATGAGGCGGCTGGTCGAGTTCGGTCGCGACCATGGCGATGGCGAAGGTCGAGCCCTCGGCCTGGCTGGTGAACCACTTGTGGCCGCTTATCACCCACTCGTCACCGTCGCGGATCGCGCGCGTTTGGAGGTTCGTTGGGTCGGCCCCGGAGACTTCGGGCTCCGTCATCGAGTAGCAGGAGTAGATGTCGCCGTTGACGAGGGGCTTCATGAAGCGGTTCTGCAGTTCGGACGAACCGAACTGCCAGAGGATCTCGGCGTTGCCCGAATCCGGCGCCTGCGAGCCGAAGGCGCGCGGCGCGATCGGGCTGCGCCCGAAGAGTTCGTTCAGGTAGACGTACGGCATAAAGCCAATGCCCATGCCGCCGGCCTCTGCGGGCAGGTGGGGCGCCCAGATACCCATCGCCTTCGTCTTCGCCTGGAGCTCCTTCATGCGCGCCTGGCCCTGAGGGCTGCGCATGCCGTGCTGATGGAAGAAGGCCTCGTTCGGGTAGATGTCGGAGTCCATAAACGTCTTCGCGCGGTCGCGGAGCGCCTCGATTTCGTCGCGCGAAAGCTGGCGGTCGGTCGCGTGGGCGTGGACGGCGGTAGCGGTAGTCACAGGTGATGCTCCAGAAGGAATTGCTTCGGAACTCTACCGCCAACGGGCGTGGGCTGCCACCGGGCCGAGTATCGGAGTCCCGGAGTAAGGGAGTATCGGACCGCCGCGAGCCCTCCGGCGCTTCCGCGGCACGACACATACAATCCCACACCACGGACCGATCGGAGATACAAGTGCCGCGAATGACTGCAGGTGAACGTGACGGCTTTTTCGAAGAACCGGGCATCCTCGTGCGCATCGCAACGCTGAAGGCAGACGGCGCGCCTCACGTGACGCCCGCCTGGTTCATTTTCGACGAAGGCGAGATCGCGATCACGCCACGGAAGGAGTCGGCCTGGCTCGCCCACCTGCGCAACGACCCGCGCATCGCGCTCACGATCGACGAAGAGGCCGGGCCATACCGCAAAGTCACGGTCGAGGGCGTCGCCCGAATCCGCTTCGACATTGGTCGCGACGACGAATGGCGCGACCTCTACCGGCGTATCGCTCGCCGCTACGTGCCCGAGGCCGGCGCGGAGCACTACAT
>JAYUAG010000033.1:0-6349 GCA_043741475.1 Thermoflexaceae bacterium
AGGCTCGTAGTAGCTCCATAGCGTGACCGCGAAGCCGTCACGCACGTATACGCGCGGCTCCACCCGAGGCTCAAGCTCAGCCACCGGGCTATCGGTTACGGCGTGCCGACGAGCGACCTCAACTTCGAAGTCGGCGCTTGCCCGATGCGCGACATGCGCCACCCGGGCAAGAACGTCACAAGGGAGCAGGCGCACAGCGAGCCGGTCCGAGTCGCGAAGAACGACGGCGTCATCGACCCTCAGGTCAAGCGCGGAGGCCGTGGACATACACGCAGCCACCGCACGAGGAACTTCTGATGCCTTCATACTCGCCTCGTCCCCGCACCGTCGCCGGTCAATGGTAAGGCAGACCGCCCCAGAACGCGGTGTCGAAGCCGTAGCTGTCCAGAAAGTCGTAGTCGGTGGTGCCATGAGCGAGCGCGTTATCGCCGCGTTGACAGCATGGCACATGCCAAAGTCATCGGCGTTGATGATCAATAGGCGGGCGTCGTCGGGGTAGCCGAGCAACCGATTGGCGTGACGCTGGGTGGGTTGGCTCATCGGCTCCGTTCCTGATCACGTGGTTTATTTCGTTCGACGCCGGCCCTATGCCGCCAAGGGGAGCATAGCCCGGAGGACGTGGGCCGCGAGCGGGGCGGTGTGACGGGGCTTGGGCAGGGGCCGCCGAGATCGAGATCGAGACCGACAGCAACAGCAACCCATCAGGAGTCGCCCCTCGTCCCCACCTGGAACTCGCGGTCGGCGCGTTTACCCCGGTAAACGCGCATGTCGATCGCGCGCGTGACCTGGGGCACGAGACGGAAGAGGAGCCGCGGCTCGGTCTGCATGTTCGCGAAGAAGCGCTCCAGGGCCTCGGCGTTCGCCGGATCACCTCTGCCAACGTATTTCGTCGCGAGTTCGCGGGAGATCGGCCAGATGTCGAAGGCGGGCCGCTCGAAGGCCTCACACACTCCGTCGAACTCCACGTGCGCCGTATACGGCTCCGCCGCGGACTCGATGCAGAGCGAGGCGCGGCCGTCGCGCAGGAGCTGTTTACACCAGACACGCGAATAGGTCCCCGTGATCCAGAGCTCGCCCGCGGGGTAACCGAACTCGGCAGTGGCTGGCGGGTCGACCGGTTTCCAGAGCCACCAGACGGGGACGGTGTAAGGCATCCCATCCTGCCGCAGCGTCGCGATCACTCCGGTGATTGGGTGCTGAAGGTAGGGCGCGAAGTCGTCGGACGACATACGGGGCATGGGCAGAGTCTATCCGGCGCCGGTGGCTAAAGCTCCAACTTCATGTACGTTTCCCACGCCACTTGAACGCGTTGCCGGTCGGTCACCGTGAGCGGACCCAGTGCCGTGGTGAGCCTCTCTGTTCGTAGCGTCTGCAGGCGCGCCAGCCGAACACTGGACGGGCGTCGCATCGCGGCCGCTTTCCAGTCGATGAGAGCGACATCGCGAGCCGTTCGCGGCCGTGACGAAGTGATTGTCGCCACAACGACATCCTCGCCGTCGACCCAAAGAACAAGCGCCGGTCGAACCTTAGCGCCGCTCTCGTCGGAGAACTCGACTCGGGCCAACCAGACCTCGCCCGGAGTCATCCGTCAGGCGCCACGAGGTCATCGTATAGGCCCTCATCCTCCGGCCCGTAAGATGCGAGGAATGCCTCAGGGTCCCAAATATCGGGTTCCTCTGGATTGAGCCGCCGAAGCATGAGCAGCCACTCGCCCTCGCCCAGCAAGCCGGTGACCTCAGGCGGCAGCTGCATACACTCGCCCGCAGCGAGGCTGATCTTGCAGGTGACGGTTAGCGGAAGAGTCTGCATCGGTTCATCCTAGCACCCAAAGTCCGCGAAGCGGGCCGTCGTCCGCGCCGCTTCATTTCAGCTCGTAGCGCGGCGGCTGCGACCACTCCTCCGAGGCAGGGTTCTCCTGCGCCCGAATCTCCCCCCGGCGCTGCTGCGTCTCGTACTTCTTCGCCTGCCTGATCGCTGTTGAGCGCTCGCGTACGTGTTCTTCCTGGCGAGCTGCTTTGGCGGCGTTCGGACGCTTCGCCTTGCCCGCGTAGGTGGTGATCCGCCCCTCCGCCTCCAGCTGAGTCAAGTGGGCGCGGACGTTGTTCTCCGCGGCCCGCCGCAGCCGCTTATTCACGTCCGGGTAGAGCTTCATCATGATGTCCCAGCTTGTCCACGGGCCGCCATCCTTGAGGACGCCCAGGATCTGCTGTTCGCGCATGTTGCGATGATTGACGTACTGCTGCAGCCGCTCTCTCGGGTCGTGGACGAGTGGCCCGTGGCCGGGACAGATCACCTTCAGGTTCGGCAGCTCGAGCAGCACCGCCAACGACTTCCGGTAGTCACGCAGGTCATGCACGGTGGTCGTGCTTGACCCCAGGAGCGTGTCGCCTGAGAACAGGACACCCTCGTCCTCCAGGTAGTAGCAGACCGAGTCAGTGCTGTGGCCCGGGGTGAAGATCACTCGAAGGTTCACCCCGCCGTCGAGGTCCAGCACCTCACCATCTTCGAAGGTGCGCACGCCAGTGCGGGGGAGTCGTCCCTTGAGAAGCGGGATTCCGTGCCTGGGGGCGATGATCTCCGCCTTCAGTTCCTCTCGCACCCACTTCAGGTTGCCTGAGTGATCGCCGTGGTGGTGGGTAATACCGGCCAGTGCGATCTCTGAACGCTCCACCGCGGCGAGATAGCCCTTCAGCATCCAGCGATAGCGGTCCATCGCTTCGCCTGAATCGATGGAGAGCACCTGACCCGCGCCCACCAGGTAGATGGAGGTGAAGTCCGGGTGCATCGGGTTCTCATCGGGAACCTGGACAGCGCGGACGGATGCGGAAACCTGCATCGAAGCCCTCGACGAAGTAGTTGGCAGCACTCTACACGCCTGAGGCTGTCACCGACGACGGCTGGCTAGAGCCTGACTCCCCGCGGTGGCCGCGGGAGCTTCTTCACGGGCGTGCGCGCGAGCAAGTCCGGGATGTCGAGCGATAGTCCAGAGAAGACCAGGCTGTGGATGGCGCCCGCGCCGTCCGGCTCGATATCGACGAACTGACCGTCGACGAGCTGCCACCAGTCGATTTGGCGCTCTTCCACCTGCCAGCAGATGTACTCGCGCACCCCGATCCGGCGATAGAGGTCCTTCTTCGCGAAGAGGTCGTAGCTGCGCGAACTGTAGGAGACCTCGGCCACGAGCTCCGGCGCGGAGAGGAGCCAGCCCTCCTCGTCGATCTCGGCGTTCCCACCGTGGTCGTTGTCCCAGTAAAGCATCGCGTCCGGCTGGGGCTGGCTGGTCATGCCATCCGGTGTGTCCTCCCGGAGGCGGACGGTGGAGTTGTCCGCGCCGACCACGCCGGGCGTCGCCTCCGCGTATACCCCGAGCTTCGTAATCAGCCGGAAATGGGGTCTCCCATGTTTCTGTGGGTTAACAGGTGAAGCAACGTACACCACTCCGTCGATGAGTTCGGCGTGTTTGATATCCGGACGCAGTGAATACCGCCAGAAGAACTCGCAGTGAATACCGCCAGAAGAACTCGCGTACATCCATGCGGTCGCCCGATTCGAGCGCCGGGCAGCCGTCGCGCTCAACGGGCCGGGGAGACACCCGCGGTTGCTTGCGCCGTGAGGTTGCCGTCGTCATAGGCCCAGTATACCGGCGAGAGTGGCGCTCCGCGTGGGAACCGCGCGGCAAGGCGACCGTGGGACCACGCCCGCCGCTCCGGCAACCTCCTGTTGCCGCTCTTTGCGTGCTTCGCGTCTTTGTGTGAGCCCCTGTCAGGCAGCCGGCGCCCAGAGCGTCTTCCACGCTTCGCCGCCGCGGATCGCTTCGCGCCAGGCCTCCCGCTCAATCGCGAGCAACCGTCGCAGCGTGTCGCGCAGCGCGCTGTCCCCTTCGCTGGAGACCGCCTCGAGTCGTGCGCGCAGCGGCGCGAGGACATCGCGCTCGACCAGGCTGCGGACGGTCTGCGGCCAGACGAAGTAGGTGAATCCCTCTGGCGCGCCAAAGCCGCCACGGTGCTGTCCCAGCCACTGGTAGCGCTCCTGGATCGTCTCCACGGGGCCTACGATGGCCACCAGCGGGCCTTCCCACTGGGTTGCACGTGTGTCCACGAGCAGCCGCTCGGGGAAGGTGTTGAAGCCGATCGTGAGCACATCCACCTTCGCGAGGACCGCGTTCACCGCGTCGAGGTCGATTTCGAGTCCGTTTTCGCTGAGCATTACTGGCCTCCCTGGGTGGTCACTCGTCGCTTGTTTACGCGCGCGGTTCCCGCGGTGCGGGAATGCCTGAGATGGAGAAGGGGTGCGACGCGAACGCCTCACCCCCTCGGTTCTCTTTCGTCGGCGGTCGTCCTGCATTCAGAATCGGCAGAGCAATCGCACCGGCGCATGGTGAAGTGATGAGTCCCGACTGCTCGGGACTCATCACTCGAAACTCCCTAGTACATCGGAGGCGCGGACATCCCGCCGCCTGAACCGGGCTCCGGACGGTCCGTAATCAGGCAGTTGGTGGTCAGGACCATGGCCGCGATCGAGACCGCGTTTTCGACGGCCGAGCGCGTCACCTTCGCCGGGTCGATAATGCCCTTGGCGATCATGCTGCCGAAGTTGTCCTGGGCGGCGTCATAGCCTTCGCCCTTCTTCAGCTTCTTCACCTCTTCGACCACGACCGAGCCGTCTTTGCCGGCGTTAATCGCGATCCGGCGAAGGGGCTCTTCCAGGGCGCGCCTGAGGATGCGGGCGCCGGTTGCCTCGTCGCCTTCGAGCTTGAGCTTATCGAGCGCGGGCAGGGCGTTGATGAGGGCGACGCCGCCACCGGGCACGATGCCCTCTTCCACCGCAGCGCGGGTCGCGCTGAGCGCGTCCTCGACGCGGTGCTTCTTCTCTTTGAGTTCGACTTCCGTCGCGGCGCCGACCTTGATCACGGCGACCGAGCCGGCGAGCTTGCCGAGGCGCTCCTGGGCCTTCTCCTTGTCCCAATCGCTCTTCGACTCTTCGAGGAGCGCGCGGATCTGGGAGATGCGGGCGTCGATGTCCTTCTTCTTGGACTTGCCTTCGATGATCGTCGTCTCTTCCTTGGTCGAAGAGATGCGGCGGGCGCGGCCAAGGTCGGCGATTTCGACGCTCTCGAGCGTGCGGCCGATCTCCTCGCTCACGACGGTCGCGCCCGTCAGGGTGGCGATGTCGCCGAGGTTGTCCTTCTGGCGGTCGCCGAAGCCGGGGGCCTTGACGGCGAGGATGTTGATCGTGCCGCGCAGCTTGTTCACGGCGAGCGTGGCGAGCGCTTCGCCTTCAAGGTCGCCACAGATGATGACGATGTTCTTGGAGACGGCGAGGATCTTCTCGAGGAGCGGCAGGATCTCCTGTACGGAGCCAAGCTTCTTGTCGGTAATGAGGACGTAGGGGTCTTCGATGACCGCTTCCATGCGCTCAGGGTTGGTGACGAAGTAAGGGCTGATGTAGCCGCGGTCGAAGGCCATGCCGTCGACGTATTCGACTTCGGTCTGGATGCCCTTGGACTCTTCGACGGTGATGACGCCGTCTTTGCCGACCTTGGACATGCACTCGCCGATGAGTTCGCCGATGGAGGGGTCGTTGTTCGCCGAAATGCTGGCGACCTGTGCCATCTGGGCGCGCTCGGTGACCTTCGTGCTGTTCTTCTTGAGCGCTTCGACGATGGCGGCGGAGGCCGCTTCGAGGCCGCGCTTGAGGCCCATCGGGTTAGCGCCGGCGGCCACGTTCTTCAGGCCTTCGTGGACGATCGCCTGGCCGAGGACGGTGGCGGTGGTGGTGCCGTCGCCGGCGATGTCGTTCGTCTTGGAGGCGATCTCTTTGGCGAGCTGCGCGCCGACGTTCTCGAACGGGTCATCGAGTTCGATGTCCTTCGCGATCGTCACGCCGTCGTTGGTGATCGTGGGGGCGCCGAACTTCTTATCGAGGACGACGTTACGGCCCTTGGGGCCGAGGGTGATCTTGACGGCATCGGCGAGAGCGTCGATACCGCGCTTGAGGGAGTGTCGTGCGTCTTCATCGAAGAGCAGTTGCTTGGCCATTGGGGGTTCTACCTCACAGGGAGTTGGTTGTGCGAGGAGGATATTAGCACTCCCTGTCAATGAGTGCTAATCCGGCTTACCGGGCGCCCCTTCCGATCTCTCCACCAGACTCGGCCGACCGTCCCCAGGATGCGCCAGCCCGCCACCGCCGAGGCGCGCAGATCGCCGGAAACCTTTGAGACCCCGGCGCGCCGCCGCCGGTAGCCGACGTCCACCTCGCGCACGTCCAGCCCCAGCGAAAGCGCGCGGGCGATCACCTCTATCGTCCAGCCGTAGGTTGCTTCGTGCGGGCCGATGGCGCGGTAGGCCTC
>JAYUAG010000034.1:0-2677 GCA_043741475.1 Thermoflexaceae bacterium
CGGCATCACCGTTATGGGCGTCTGGTGGGCGCCCTTCACCGATCGCGTCAGCGCCACCGTCGTCACCCTCGCGGGGGTGTCAGGCTGATGCAGGACTACACGATCTTCATCCCCGAATACATCGCCGCTGGCGGGGCCGTCGCTGTGGTCGCCCTCGAACTCTTCATGCCGAAGCTGCGCAAGGACCTGCTCGCCTACTTCACCGCCCTCATCGCACTCGCCTGGATCGGCTCCGCCTGCTTCTTCATCGGCAAGGACCCGAACAACTACCAGGGGCTGATCCAATCGGACAACTTCACGACCTTCTTCCGCATCCTCGCCGGGGGCATCGTCGCCGTCACGGCGATCATGTCCGCCAACTACCTGCGCGACCGTACGAAGGCGGCTTCCGAGTACTACGGCCTCCTCCTGGTCGCGGGCTCGGCGATGGTCTACATGGCCGCGGCGCGGGAGCTGATCACCGCCTACATCTCCCTCGAACTCTTGAGCTTCTGCCTCTACATCCTCGTGGGCTATCTCAAGCGCGACGCCCTCAGCAGCGAAGCGAGCCTGAAGTACATCCTCCTCGGCGCTTTCTCCAGCGGCATGCTGCTGATGGGCATGAGCTTCATTTACGGCGTCACGCAGGCTACAGGCTACGACCAGATCCGCGAAGCGCTCGCCGCCCGTCCGAGCGGCACGGACCCCGCCGTCATCGTCGGCTTCATGCTGATCATCACCGGCGTCGGCTTCAAGGTGGCCGCGGCGCCGTTCCACATGTGGAGTCCGGACGCCTATGAGGGCGCACCGCTGCCAATTACTGGCTTCCTTTCGACCCTCTCCAAGGCCGCCGGGTTCGCGTTGTTCCTCCGGTTGTTCACGGGCGCCATCCAGGTGGACGCACTCGAATGGCGCTGGGCGATCGCCCTGCTCTCCGCGATCACGATGATCCTGGGGAACCTCCTCGCCATCCAGCAGAAGAGCCTCAAGCGCCTCGTTGCCTACAGCTCCATCGGCCAGGTTGGCTACATGCTCGTCGTTATCGCGGCCATCGGCTACGGCGACCCGGAGGTCGGGCGAAACGCCTCCTCCGCGCTGCTCCTCCATATCGCCGGCTACGTCATCTCCACGCTCGCGCTGTTTACCGCGCTCACGGCCTATTACAACCGCACGGGCAACGATCAGATTGAGGGCCTGCGCGGCCTCGCCGAGACCCAGCCCTACCTCGCCCTGATCATCACCGTTTCGCTCTTCTCCTTCGCCGGGCTGCCTTTCTTCGCCGGCTTCGCGACGAAGCTCTTCATGTTCCAGGCGTCCTCCGGCAACGGCCTGATGTGGCTCGTGGGGCTGGCGGTCATCAACAGCTTCGTCAGCCTCTACTACTACCTGATGATCATGCGCCAGATGTACATGTTCGACCCGCCCGAGGGCCTCACCCGCTTCCGCGTCAATCCTGTCCTGGGAGCGCTGGGCGGCGCACTCATGCTCGGTGTACTCGCCATCGGCATCTACCCCGGCCCCTTCTTCGAAGCCGTCGAGCACGCCACCGAACCGCTCTACCAGGCGGGCGCCGGCCTCCAGGTCCAGTCCCGCTAAACTTGCGGATGCAACTCGGGCGAGCCGGGCCACACATAGCGTTTCACTTGACGCCGCCTGGTGATGACCGTAGCATCTGACCATGGACACCGAACACGGTCACGACGACAACGACCACTCGTTCCACGAAGCCGCGCTCGCCTACGACTCCGTCGTTGCCTTCGCCGCGCCCCTTCCTCTCCCTGCACGGCAGTTCGCCGCCGCCGAGTTCAAAGCGAAGTGCCTTGAGGTGATGGACGAAGTGGCGCGGACGGGACGGCCCGTCGTCGTCACGAAACGGGGCCGGCCCGTCGTCCGGTTGATCGCCGAAGCCCACGAGACGGTCGATTTGACCGGCAGTGTCACCGAAGAATCGTTGGACTGGTGGAAGCCCCAGGGTGGGCGGCTCTCACGGTACGAAGGGTGATCAGCCTCGATACGCACGCCCTCGTCTGGTGGCGTTCCGCGCCCCACAAGCTTTCACGTGATGCGGCCCGCGCCATCGGCCGGGCGCGCCGCATCTACGTCCCCGACATCGTCTGCTGGGAGATCGCCTTGCTCGCGGAGGCGGGCAAGCTCAAGTTCGATCGTCCCGTGACTACCTGGCTGAACGACGCCCTCTCCGAGCCGCGCGTCGTCCTTCAGCCGATCACGCCCGAGATCGCCCTCACCTCGGTCCGCGTCGGCCGCTTTCTCCAGCTCGACCCCGCAGACCACATCATCGCCGCCACCGCCCTGGAACTGCGCGTCCCCCTGGTCAGCCGCGACGGCGAAATCCCACGCCTGCCGACGCTCGAAGTGATCTGGTAGCACACGCCGGCGCCTCGTGCGGGAGCGTCAGCTGTGGTGAGATACGCCATCATGTCCACATCCCATGACTCGCGCGATGCAGATCTCTCCGTGGGTGACGGTGGTCGCCGGTACGGCAGCGTCCGCGCCGCCGCCATCGCGTTTGGCGTCGTTTACCTCGGTGGGGGCGTCCTGCTATCGGAGCTGGTGGGCAGCTCCGCGGACTCGACCGATACCTTCAGCGAGCACTTCGCCAGCGCTGGCTGGCGCACAGCCGACATCGTGGGCGGCGCCGGGCTGGCCGTCGCGGCGCTCCTCATGGTGGGCCTGGGGC
>JAYUAG010000035.1:0-2672 GCA_043741475.1 Thermoflexaceae bacterium
GGCAGTGGAGCGATACGACATCGATACGGATTCCTGGACGGCGGTTGCTCCGCTTCCGGCAGCGCTCTCCGACCTCGCTGCGGTAACGCACGGCGGAAAGATCTACGTCTTCGGAGGCTGCACGAGCAGCTCGTTCTCGAGCGCGGTCTACGTGTACGACACGACGACCAACAGCTGGAGCACGGCAACGCCGATGCCGCGTGCCCGCGCTGCCTTCTACCAGGTAGGCAAAAAGGGCAACGAGATCTACGTCATGGGCGGGCTGAACCCGGCCCTCCTCCCATTCTCCCCCGCAAGGCCGGAAGTCGATATCTACAACGTCACGAAGGACTCGTGGACGACTTCGTTGACGCCGATGCCCAATCCTCGCGGCGAAATGGGCGTGGTAAGCCACGGCGGCCGCATCTACACCGTTGGTGGAGCGAAGCCGGCGTTCGGCTCGTCGCAAGCCACGAACGATGTGCTGAAGCCATAGCCTGGCGAGTCCAGGCCGGGGGGTCAGGTCAGTGTTGCCCTGATTCCCCGTTCGACGAGACGCCACGGCCATCGCCGTGGCGTCTTCGTTTCACATCCGCGGACAGGCGCCGGCGCCTGGCGTGTCTGCGGCGACCGTCTCGGCGATGCGCGAAACTGGCGAGCATTCGGTTACCAACGGAGGCCATGGCCGAAAGAGCGCGCCGGTCGCGTATAGTCGCACCATACTGCGAACAGGGTGGCCCGATGACCGACGCCCCGCCTATCACCGTCCGCCTCACCCTCTTCGCCGACCTCAAGCGCTTCCTGCCGAAGGGCCAGGACGGGCCACTGACCTTCGCCGTAAGCCGCGGCGCGACGGTCGACGCCCTCCTCGCCGTGGCCGGCATCCCCACCGCCGAGGAGATCACCGTCGGCCTCAACGGCGACCAATCACAGCGCGACGCCATCCTCAAAGACGGCGACGAAGTTGTCCTCTTCAGCCCGATGGAGGGCGGATGATAGGGGAGAGGGAACAGGGGACAGGTGACAGGGCGACGCGGTAGGCTGGCCGGGTCGCGTGGCGCCGCCACTCACGGGAACCGCGCGCGTCAGCAAGCGGACGGCATACACCATCTCAGACAACCCGGAATCAGCACTCACCAAGGAGCTCCACACATGGACCGCTTCGGCTACTGGAACAGGATCCTCCACGTCGACCTCGCCACCCGCACCACCACCGTCGAGGAGCCAGGCGACCGCTTCTACCGGCAGTACGGCGGCGGGCGTGGCTTCATCGGCCACTACCTCTTGAAGCACGTGCCCCAGGGCGCGGACCCGCTCGGCCCGAACAACGTCCTCGTCTTTGCGCCTGGCGTGCTCACCGGCTCGCCCGTGCCGGGTGCGGGCCGCCATAGCGTAGGGGCGAAATCGCCACTTTCGGGCGGCTTCGGCGAATCGGAGGCGGGCGGCTTCTGGGGCGCCGAGCTGAAGCGCGCCGGCTGGGATGCGATCGTCGTCCACGGCGCGGCCTCTGAGCCGGTCTATTTATGGATAAATGAGGGCAAGGTCGAGATCCGCGACGCCGGCCACCTCTGGGGCAAGATAACGGGCGACGCCGAAGCCGCCATCCACGAAGAACTCGGCGACCCGCGCATTCGCGTCGCCCAGATCGGCCCCGCGGGCGAACACCTTGTGCGCTTCGCCAACATCACCAACGACCTGAACGAGTTCGCCGGCCGCAGTGGCATGGGCGCCGTCATGGGCTCCAAAAAGCTCAAGGCGATCGCCGTGCGGGGCAAGATCGCCGTCCCCCTCGCCGACCAGCCGGCGCTTCTCGGCATCGCCAAATGGGTGAGTAGCACGGTCGACCAGGTGCACCGCGGCTTCCACGAATACGGCACCGGCGGCGCCATGCAGGGCAAGAGCATGGAGGGCGGCATCCCCACAATGAACTATCGCGAGGGCACGTTCGATGAGACGAACAGGGTCGACGCCATCGCCGTCAAAGAAGAGGTGCGCATCGACATGGGCGCCTGCTACGCCTGCTCCGTGCGCTGCAAGAAGGTCGTCCAGATCGAGATGCGCGAAGAGGACGCGGGCGTCACGCGCAAGGGCGTGAAGATCGCGTTCGACCCGAAGGGCCGCTACCGCGTCGACCCGAAATACGGCGGGCCGGAGTACGAATCGCTCGCGGCGCTCGGGACGAACCTTGGCGTCGATGACATCGTCGCCCTCTGCAAGTCGAACGAAGTCTGCAACTACCTGGGGATGGACACGATCTCCGCGGGCTCGACGATCGCCTGGGCGATGGAGTGCTACGAAAAGGGCGTGCTCACGCCCGAGGACACGGACGGCGTGAAGCTCCAGTTCCGCGACGGCGACGCGGTCGTGAAGATGCTCGAGATGATCGCCTACCGCGAGGGCATCGGCGACCTCCTCGCCGAGGGCTCGCAGCGCGCCGCGGCGAAGGTCGGGGACGGCTCCGAGGCCTTCCTCACGACCGTGAAGAGCATGGAGATGGCGATGCACGACCCACGCCACATGCCCCCGATGAGGGCGAGCTACCTCCTCGCGCCCACGGGCGGCGACCACATGCGCCAGACGGGCGACAAGAACGGGCTCCGCAACCAGGTGGGCATGTGCCACTTCCTCGCCTACGACGACGACCAGACGGCGACGATCATCAACGGCGTCACCGGCTGGGGCGTCGACCGCGA
>JAYUAG010000036.1:0-2667 GCA_043741475.1 Thermoflexaceae bacterium
CCGCGAGGGAGATCGGAGAAAACACCTAAATCAGGTCGCCGCCGCAGGCGGACGCGGTCGTGCCGTGCTGCAGGTAGGCCTTCACCACGTTGCGGCCGACCGTCCAGCGATGCACCTCATCCGGCCCATCGACGAGCCGCTGCGAGCGGATCGAGACGTACCAGCGGGCGAGTGGCGTGTCCTGGCTGTAGCCGAGGGCGCCGTGCAGCTGAATGGCGGTGTCGACCACCTTGTGCACCATGTTGGCGAGGTAGACCTTCGCGATCGAGTTCTCCTGGCGCAGGTCCATGCCCTTCTCCGCCTTGTAAGCGATGTGCATGAGCATGAGCCGGGAGATGTAAATCTCCGTCGCGCAGTCGGCCAGCATCCACTGCACGCCCTGGCGTTCGCTCAGGAGCTTGCCGAAGGTCGAGCGTTCGGTGACGCGCTTGGTCGCCATGTCGAGCGCGCGCTGGGCCATCGCGACGTTGTGCATGCCGTGGCGGAGGCGGCCGTAGGCGAGCCGGTGCTGGCCCATGTTGAAGCCCTGGCCCTGCCCGCCGAGCAGGTTCTCGTGCGGGACGACGAGGTCCTTGATGATCACTTCGGCGTGGCCGCCGCCCATCATCTCGCCCAGCTGGGTCTCGGGCGCCATCGTCTTGATGTTGCGCACGATCTGGTAGCCGGGGTTCGGCAGCTCGACGAGGAACGTGCTGAACTGCTGGTGGCGAGGCGCGTCCGGGTCGGTCTTCGCCATCACGAGGGCGATATCGGCGGCGCTGGCGGCGCTGCTGAACCACTTCTCGCCGTTCAAGACCCAGTTATCGCCGTCGCGGATGGCGCGCGTCTGCATGCCCGTGGCGTCGGCGCCGGCGGCCTTCTCCGTCATCGAATAACAGATGCGCTTCTCGCCGTTGAGGAGCGGCTTGAGGTACTTCTCCTTCTGGAAGGGCGTACCGTGGACCGTGAGCGTGAGCATCGTCGCGTCGTCCGGGCCCTGGCTGTTGAGGGCGAGGGCGCCAAGGTGGCTTTCGCCAAGCTCCATCTGGACGAGCGCGTTGGCCAGCGGGCCGAGGCCCATGCCGCCCCACTCGGTCGGGATGAAGGGGCACCACAGGCCCTGTGAGCGGGCCTTGCCGCGAAGGTCGGCGAGCACTTCCTTGTAAGGGCGGTGGTTGAGCTGCTCTTCCGCGGGGATGCACTCGCTTTGCACGAACTGGCGCACCTTTTCGCGGATGGCTTTCGTTTCTGCGGGGATCTCGAGATCGATCATGGTGGGTCTGTTCCTTTCGAAGGTCAGGGGAAGTTGGCGCCCGATACTACCACAGGCGCGCGTCGCGGTGGCGCATGGTAGCCGCGGCACGCCGGGGTAGCCGCGCCACGCCACGGTAGCCGTGACGCACCGCCGCCACTGACGGTCGAACCATCCCGCGCCGCCCGCACCCACGGTAGCCGTGGCCCACCGCGGCCACGGACGGCGCACAATCTTGGTAGCCGTGGCGCACCGCCGCCACTGACGACGCACGATCGGGTAGCCGTGGCCCACTGTGGCCACGGGCGGACGAACCAACTCAGGCGCTTTGGCCGCCCTACCTCGTGGTCGCATCCCGCCGTCGTCATGGAAGACGTACCAATCAGGGCTTGCGCCCGAAGACCGTCACGCCGCGCGTCTCGAACTCCTTCGCGTCCGATTCGTGCCCGCTCCCGGAGAAGACGTCCACCTCGTTGGACATGACCACATCGACGAAGCCCGTCAAGGCCAACACCTGCCGCCACTCTGCTTCCAGCAGAGCACCGGCAATTCAGCCGCTCCAGAGTTCGATGTCGTCTTTCGCCTCCTGCGGCACTTCGCGATGCACAAGGATGTCTCCGACCTGGATCCGTCCTCCGGGCTTGAGGACGCGGTACATCTCGCGGAAGACGGCGGGCTTATCGGGGCAGAGGTTGACCACGCCGTTGCTGATCACAACGTCCGCCACGGCGTCTTCGACGGGCAGGCCCTCGGCGAAGCCTTCGCGCACTTCGACGTGCCCGAAGCCCAGCTGTCGGGCGCCCGCGGCCGTCCGTTCGCGCATCTCCGGCGTCATGTCGACGCTCAAGATACGGCCCATGTCGCCGACCTGGCGAGCGGCGATGAGCGTGTCGAAGCCCGCGCCGCAACCGACATCGATGACCACCTCGCCCGGTTTCAGGTCGCCGAAAAGGAAGGGGTTGCCCGTGCCCGCGAACGAATCGACGGTCGCGCGTGGGAGCAGTCCCACGACCTCGTCCTCGTAGCCGAGCATGCGGGCGAGTGGCGCTCCGGTGTGGAAGTGGAATCCCAGCTCAGGGTTCATGGCGACCTCGCGGTACTTTTCGGAGACGCGGCGGCGGAGCTCGTCGCGGTCGAGGACCGCGACGCCAACGGCCGGAGTAGGCATGATGTGCTCCTTAGAAGGTGATGACGCGGTCGGCGGCCGCCATTTCCTCGGCCGCCGCCTTCGGGTTGCCGAAGGTGGCGTTAAAGGGCTTGAGGTCGGCTTCGGTCACCCCACGGGCGACGGCACAGCCTCCTCAGACCATGACCTCGGCGCCGCGATCCACGGCCTGGCGCATGAGGGCCGCGAGCGGCGGCACGGCCACTCCCCGGATCTCGTTGGCGATGCCCTGGTTCATCAGGAGCGCGGCATCGCCGACGAGCAGGACCTT
>JAYUAG010000037.1:0-6298 GCA_043741475.1 Thermoflexaceae bacterium
CGCCGGCTCCAACCCGACGCGGCCGTCCGGGACGCGAGCCGTTACCCCGATGCGGTGCCGACGACCGGCCTGATCGAGCGGCCAATCCTTTCGCTACACACGACCGGCGACCTCTTCGTCCCAATCAGCCTGGAGGTGGCGTATCGGCGCAAGGTCGAGGTAGCCGGGCGCGGTGGGCTCCTCGTCCAGCGCGCAATCCGCGATGCCGGGCACTGCAAATTCAGCGACGCCGAACTCACGACCGCGTGGAAGGACCTCGCAGCATGGGTGCGGGACGGCCGCCGACCCGCGGGCGACGACCTCCTCGGCGACCTTTCGGATATCGGGCGGCAGTTCACGAGCCCCCTGCGCGCGGGAGACCCGGGCACGCCGTAGGGCCGATACAACTTGACTTCTGGTGATCATCGCGCCCACTGGCGGTCTGCCCTCATCCCGACGTGTGGCATCCGTGCCCGGCGCGACGGAGAGCAAGCGTCTCTCCCGGGAGTGAACGGGCCACCACCTCAAGCTCTTCCCGTCGCCCGAAACGCAGCCAACCCCTACGCTCGCGGACACCTTGCATATGGAGGGCGACATCGAAGACTGGGAAGAGCAACTTATTGGTGAGGTTGCGCACCCTGGCGCGCGGGACGTTCGCAGCGCGCGCGGCGGCCGATGACAACGAGTCGCGGTTCGCCGCTGAGAACGTTGCGGACCTGAAGGCGCTGGGCGTGCCGGCCATGGCCATGGCGCCGGAGTTCGGGGGGCGCGGGGTCAGCCCGGAGGGCTGGCTGCGCGTCATCGAAGAGATCGCCCATGGCGGCGGCTCGACGGCGGTGGCCCTCAACATGCACCTTCTGATCGCCGATTTCCTTGCCTTCTTCCCGCCGTTCGCCCACGGCAACGTCGTCCTCAGTGATATCGGGCGGAACAACGCGCTCATCTGCGGCGCGGGGTCGATACCTACGGGAGAGGTCGATACCCGCCGCGCCGGCTTCACGGTACGCGACGACGGCGACCATATCGTGATTGACGGCCGGGCCGGCTTCGCCTCCATGAGCGAGGGCGCGACCTACACGATTTGTGGCGGAATGATCAACCGGGGCGAGGGCAAGGACCCGGACATCGCGATCACGCTTCCGCGGCTTACGCGCCGGGCATCCGCATCATGCACAACTGGGACGGCATGGCCTGCGCGCCACCGCGAGCCACGACATCCCGTGCGAGGGCCTCCGGATCCCCAAGAGCGAAGCGCTGATCCTGCCGCCGGCGATGCTGAGAATGGTGACGGATGCGGCGGCCTCGGTGAGCACGCCGATGACCCAGCGCCGTGCCGTGGGCGCGCTCGGCATCTGCGCCATCTGGCTCGGTCTGGCGCAGGCGGCAATGGATTTCACGCTCGACTACGTGCAGAAACGCTACGGCTATCTGCTGGGCGCAGTGAGTGCCGGGACGGTCGAATACCGGTCGGACCAGGCGTGGGCGCAGTTCGGGCTGGGCAATATGGACCATTGGCTCGAGACTGGCCGCACCGTGCTCTACGACACCTGTCGCCGCCTGGGAGAGACGTTCACAAGCCCTCAGGCCTTCCTGCGGATGGTTACGCGCTGCGTGTATCACCTGAGGCGAATGAGCGAAGAGGTGGCCCAGGGCGCAATGAAAGTCTGCGGCGCCCACGCCTACGTTCGCAGCAAGCCGCTCGAGCGCATCTTCCGCGACATGGTCGGCGGAAACGTGATGGCGTGGAAGACGGATGAACTGCAACTCACGCTCGGCGGCGGCGCGCTCGGCCGGCCGATTACGTTCACAGGCCCCGCGGGCACGTGAACCGGCGCGGGACTGCCCTGCCGCCGCTTGCGCCAGCCAACCGGCCCCGCGAACGGCGATGGAATCCTGAATCTGGGATGGCCCGCGGGGCGCGGGCGCCGGGCGCCGCCCCCTGCTATGCTTCGGCCACGATTTGGAGGTTACCGTGGCTGAAGAAGAGAGCCTTATCACGGATGCGCACCGGGCCTTGATCGGCCAGAAGAGTGAGCCAGCGACCGTTGTGGTCACGGAAGAGCACGCCTTACGCATGCGCGACGTGCTTGAAGACACGGACCCGAGGTGGGCAACGGGGACGGGTAACGCGGCGCCCTATGTGATCGCGTCGTTTGGCGGGCGGCCGAGCCGCAACATGCCCTTCATCCTGCCCAACGGACTGCTCACCCAGCAGGAATACAAGTTCACGCGGCCATTTCGCATTGGCGAAGAGCTGCAGGCGATCTCGCAGGTCGTAGACATTCGCGAACGGCTCGGGGGCCGCTACGGGCACAGCATCCTGCTCACATCGAGCGTCGATTACTACGATGCGGCGGGTGAGCACGTCGCAGCCGCCCTCACGACGCTGACACAGTTCGACCCCAAGCGGGCGACAAAAGGGGGCGACGAATGAGCCAGCGCTACTTCGAGGATGTGAGCGTGGATGAAGAGATGGAGCCGCTGGAAAAGACGCCGACAACGGACGTGGCGATCGACTTCTTTGGCCGTAACAACCCTTCGAACCCGGCCTTCTCGGACATCGAGGCGGGCAAGCGTTTGGGGGTGGGCGGCGCACTCGTGCCGGGCATGCTCAAGATCGCCTGGATGTGTAAGTACGTGAGCGACTGGGCGGGCGTCGAGGGCCGTCTCGAAGGCATCCGCGTCGCCTACCGCCGGCCAGACATCGCCGACCGGCCGCTTACGCTCTCCGGACGCGTCGTCGACAAGCGACAGACGGATGGCCGCAATATCGTCGAGCTGGAAGTGGTGACGCTCGCGGAAGGGCAGCCGTCCGTGCGCGGGAACGTGCAGGTTTCGCTTCCCTCTCGCTGACCCCGGTATCGCGCCGCGAACGAGGGCAATCGGAAGCCGGAGACGGTGGGAACCGCGACCGCAGGCAGCGACAGCGGTCCCGTGGCGATGACTCAGCGCGCGTTCCCCAGTTCGTCGTCTGAAGCTGCCGCTCCCGTTGGTCGCGGTTCCACAAAGTGAAGGGGGTGGCACCCTTCCCGCAAATCGAAACTGGAGGCTCACGCTTGCCGAGTGGTGACGCGCGCTTGACCACGCGCGCGGCCGCTGGACTACGAACGACCCCGCACGCACGATTGCGCGCGATGGAAGCGTTGCGCGCCCTCCTCGCCACCGGCCTGCGGCCGCTCAACCCGGAAGGGCGCCCGGCGAGCGAGGTGGCGCCTGACGAATCGCTGCTCGACGGCCACACTGCCTTGTTCGTGCTCGACATCGAGATGAGCGGCTCCAACCCGCAGCAGCACGAAGTGCTCGAATTCGGCGGTGTGCGTGTGACGCTGGCGCCGGGCCTCCCGGAGGAGGCTTCGTGGGGGGCGCGGGTGAAGCCGAAACACATCGGCAACGCCATCCTTGGCGCGCTGAAAGTTGTGGGCTATTCACCGAAAGCCTGGAGGGAGGCGATCGACCTCCAGCCTGCGGTGGAGCGAATGGCGGACGTGGGGCGCGGCGCGATTGTCACAGGCTGGGGAATCGGCAACGACCTCGCCTTTCTCTCGGAGTCGCTGCGGCGCAGTGGCCTTGAGTGGCCCTTCGCCATGGTCGCGCTCGATGTGCAGCCGATCGCCCGGATCGTGCTCAAGGGTTCGGGGCATGTGGACCGCTTCAATCTTGGACATGTGGCGGATCGGCTGGGCATCGGGCGGATGGGCGAGCATTCGGCGCTGGCCGATGCGTACGCTACCTACGACGTCCTGTTGAAGCTGACGGAGCTGGCAGCCGCCGCGCCTGGCCCTCAGCCCCCGACCCCTCCCGGCTCGGCGGGAGAAGGAGAGCGGTAACGCCGGTTCTACCGCTCCGTCAGCCCAGCGGCGGTGCGCGCGTTACGCCGACTAGAATCGCCGGTGGCGCGGGCTTTGCCCTCGCAGCCATGCGAAAAGTGCGAAGCCGCCACCCGTGACAATGAGCGCGCCCGTGATCGCGACCACCAGGAGCAAGGGCACGCCGGTGGAGCTTTTCCCGCCAGCCGGTTCGAAGGCCGACTGGGGGATCGGTGTGGGGGTCGCGATCGGCGCCAGCGGACGGTCGAGCGTGACGGGGACGCCTTTGAGGACGAGGTAATCGAGCGCCGCCGAAGCCACGACGCCGGACCGCCTCGGGCCGAGGCCTGGGACGGCGGCAAGTTCGAGTTCGGCGACCAGGCCTTCAAAGGCTGGATAGAAGCGCCCTCGGACCGTGGCTTCATCCGGCTTGAGGTCGCGTGCGGTGCGGCCGCTGAGGTCGGGGACGTTGTAGAACAACGCCAGTTCGAAAGCGGGGCGCTCGTCGCGCCGCTCGACGGTTGCGCGGGCGCCGGAATCGAGGCTGGAGAGAAGCGCCTCGTTCTTGGCCGCGTCATCCAGCAGCAAGTTCGCGGGGAGGCCGCCATCGTGGACGATGATGTATCGCGGGCCAGCTGCGGCTCCGGCCGCGGGCGCGGAAGCGAAGGCGGCAAGGGCGAGAACGACCCCCGCGATCGCCCCGAGCCATCTGCAAGCGTATCCACCCCTCACCCGAAGAGGCCCCGTCCCACCGGGCGCTGGCCAGGGGATTCGGCGACGCCAAGGCGGGCGCGAAGCGAGCTACCCGCCCCATAGACGGCCGTCAGCTCGGGCGTCTGGACGACGACGGGCATAGGCAGGGCATGGCCGAAAACGACGGCCTGGCGGCTGCTTTCGAGCGCGGCGATCACGGTTTTCAGGCCCGCACGGCCGCTCATTCCACCCACAAGCGCTTCCACATCGGCGTCGGAATCGAGCTGAAGGCAGAACCTGGTACCGATCTGGGAAAGCACCTCACTGTCGATCTGGCTGGGGCGTTGGTCGATCACCATGAGCGTGACGTTGTACTTCCGCAGTTCGCGGGCGATCTCGCCGAAGATCGTCTGCCCGGCAAGCGACTTGTCGACGAACTTATGCGCCTCCTCGATCACGATGACGAGGCGATTGGGCTCGGCCGAAGCGTTGCCGGCGGCCCGCTCCATCGCCGTCTGATAGGCCTCCCAGATGCGGCGGGAGAGCATGTTCGCCACGAGCATGTAGCTCGTCAGGTCCTTGCCGTGGTGACCAAACTGGATGACGACGCTCGTCCCGCCCTGCAGGGTCTGTACGATCCGGCCGATCACGCCCGAGAACTGGTCGCTCCCGCGCTGGACGAAGTCGCGGCGGGCGATCTTTCGAAGGCCGCGCTTTAGATTACCTAGCGTGTTTGTAGCGAAGTTGAGTTTCGTTGCGACCTGATTCCAGCCTACGTCGTCCGGCTCTTCTCCGGGCCAGATCTTTCGGACGACGAACGCGGACGGTTCGTCCTCAAGTACTTCGTCCATCCAGTCCTTGCCCAATCGCTGGGCAAGTTCACGGCAGGCATCGAGCGCCTGCGGCGTGAAGCTGCCCGAATCCTGGAGCACGTCCAGGTCCTCCGGCTTAATGTCTCGCGTGCCGATGACCACTCGACCATCGACGCCGATCGCCGTCTCCTCGAGCGAGAACACCGCGACCTGCGTGGGGTGAAGCTGTTTGAGCGAGCGGCGCGCGCCTTCGCCCTGGAACTTCAGCTGCGCTCCGTAGTCGTTGTGCATGTCGAAGACGAGCGCGACCGTCCGCTCGCGGTTCACGTCCGCGCGCCCGGCGTTCGCGACGATCGCGTCGAGCACCATCAGCGCGAGGACGGTCTTGCCCGTGCCGCTCTTGCCGAAGATGCCAGCGGAACGTTCGCAGAGCCGCTCAAGATCCACGTGCACCATCATGTCGTCCATGCCGAGCGGCGCACCGAGGCGGAAGGCGGGCGTCTCCTCGGCGACGGCGAAGGCGCTGTCAAGGGTGTCCTGGTCGGCTACCGCCACCCTCGCGAAGTGCCGTGGAAGGCGTCGAGCGCGGCTGTTTTCGCGGCCCGGCCGCACTTCGAGATAGGGGTTCACATCAACCTGGGTAAAAACGGCCGAGTCGAGCAGCACTTCGAGCAGGAGCCGTCCAGCGGCATCATCGCCGGCCGGGGGCCAGGACGTCGCGCCAGATTCGGCGGCGCGAAGGGCGATGTCGGTGACCATACCGAGGAGCTTTGAGCCATCGCCGAGCGGGGTCATGAGGTACTGGCCGAGGGCGGCTTCGCGGCCCGGGTCCAGCCGCACTTCGAGGGTGCGGCTGAGCGAGCCGCCGACGACCGCGCCGATCTCGCGAATCTCCGTCATGGCGTCACGCCCCGGAGGATCGTAGCGAGGCGGGCCGGTTCAGCCTTCAGAAGACGCGCCAGCTCCTTGCCCGCGGTGACGGTGAAGTCGCGGGCGTTCGACCCGAAC
>JAYUAG010000038.1:0-2654 GCA_043741475.1 Thermoflexaceae bacterium
GGCGTTCGGGGGTGAACGGATTGTCCTTGCGGAAGGCGCGAATCTTCTCGCACTCCTGCAAGAGGACCGAGATTCTCGCTGAGTGCACTACGTCGATTCTGCAGCCGTGCTCCCGGAGTTCGGAGCGCCGGGACGGCGGTGGACCGGATGGTTGAGTTCAGACGGCATTGTTTCGAGCAAACTTGATGTCGGTTGAGGTGAGGCGCGTCTTGAGGCGAGCACAGATAGCGAACGGCATCTCCGCCGCCATGCTATCCGCAGCACTGTCGCAGTACGCGCGGATGGAACGAGGCATCGAGCGGCTGCCGGTCACGGCGGCGGTGCTCGCGCGCGCGTCGGGCCCGTTCCGGCAACACGTCCGCACCTTGGACGCGATCCACCTCGCGACCGCCTTGGAATTCGTGGAGCGCCGCCATTCGAACCTCGTATTCGTTACCACGACCAGCGGCTCGCGGCTGCAGCACGCGCCGAAGGCCTGGCTGTTGAAGTCCCGGCCGATTCGTAGCCACCCCGCTACTTCGAAGCGCTTCCCGCCAGCAGCGCACGGAACTCGGGCTCCGTGTAGCGCGGCACTGAGCGGAGCGCCTGGCTCATCGTCTTCGAGACAGACGACGCGAGCGCGCTCCAGCCGCTGTCATCCACCAGCTTCGACTTGCTCGCGCGCTCTTCCACAATCCGGCAGGCGGCCGCCAGCGCCGTGTCCAGTTCGCGCAGCGGCGCGGGCCATCGCTCGGCCAGGGTCGCCGTCGCCTTGTAGCCCTTGTCCGGCACGCCGCGACAGGTCGTCACCGCCGACCGGATGCGGTTGGCGACATCGATCCCCTTGGAGGCTCCGTCGGCTGCCCGCGCGAGGCTCTCCGCCTGTTGCCGCAAGACGGTCGCCTGACGATAAGCGGTGGCTTCAGGGTCGGTTGCCGCTGCGGCAGCCGACGATGGCCGGTCGAACTGGCGTCGCCGCAGGCAACGAGGGAGAGTGTCGCCAGCAGCAACGCGGCCGCCGCCCATGGCCGGAGCTTCGCGTTCACGGGGGGCCCGCGCTGCCGTTCGTCAGCGGGTTCGCGCCGATCGCCAGTGCGGCGACCGGCTGTCCCTGCCCCAGGTGCTCGTCCACGACGCGCTCGAGTGCGGCGCCGGAGAGGCCTGCGTACCAGGTACCTTCGGGATAGACAACCGCTGTTGGGCCGAGGGTGCAGATGCGCAGGCAGCCGACCTTGGTCCGATAGATGCGCCCGCTATCGCCTGACCCGTTGAGCTCGGCGACGCGTCGCTTCAGCTGGCCCCAGGCCGCCTGCCCCTCTTCGGGCGTGCAACAATCCGGCCCCACGCAAAGGAAGATGTGCCGTTCATAGCCGCCCACACCGCGGCGCTCGGCCTCTGCCCGTGCGCTGTCACGAACGTCGTCCATAGCCTCCAGTCTACGGCAAGGCACTACTCTCGTTGGAAGAGGCCACGGAGCGCGCCGCCGCCTCTTCCGCTAGACTCCCCGGACGCTCATCGAGCCACGTCAGGAGGAATCGAACCTTGAAAGCAGCAGTGTTCCACGGCGCAAAGCAGCCGCTCACGATCGAGTCCATCGATATCGACAAGCCCATGTCTCGCGAAATCGTGGTGAAGACGGCGGCCACCGGCGTCTGTCACAGCGACCTCCACTTCGTCGACGGCTTTTATCCTACCCGGCGCCTGCGATCCTCGGCCACGAAGAAGCCGGGATCGTGACCGAAGTCGGCCACCAGGTTACCTACGTGAAGCCGGGCGACCACGTCATCTGCTGCCTGTCGGTGTTCTGCGGCCACTGCAACATGTGCCTCAGCGGTCGGCCGAACCTTTGCGCCGACCCTTCGCGCATGCGCGGCGCGGCCGACAAGCCCAAGTACACCTGGAACGGCTCGCCCGTGCACCAGTTCCTCAACATCTCCAGCTACGCCGAGTACATGCTTCTCCACGAGAACGCCGGCGTGAAGATCCGCGACGACATGCCCCTCGACCGGGCGGCTCTCATCGGCTGCGGCGTCATGACGGGCGTCGGCGCAGTCCTCAACACGGCGAAGGTCGAACCGGGCTCTTCCGTGGCCGTCTTCGGCTGCGGTGGCGTGGGACTCTCCGCCATCCAGGGAGCGCGCATCGCTGGCGCTCGCCAGATCATCGCCGTCGACATGGTCGAATCGAAGCTCGCGACAGCGAAGCAGATGGGCGCGACCCATGTGGTGGACGCTTCTTCTGCCGACCCTGTCGCGAAGATTCGCGATGACCGACGGCGGGGTGGAGTACTCCTTCGAGGCGATCGGCGTGAAGCGCGCGGCCGAACAGGCCTTCGAGGCGCTCCAGGCCGGTGGCACCGCGACGATCATCGGCATGATTCCGGTCGGCCAGAAGCTGGAACTGGATGGCACTTCGTTCCTCTCGGAGAAGCGCATCCAGGGCTCGAACATGGGCTCCAACCGCTTCCGCAAGGACATGCCCCGCTACATCGACTTCTATCTCCAGGGCCGTCTCATGCTTGATGAGATGATCACGAAGACGGGCCGGCTGGAAGACGTGAACGAAGCCTTCCGCGCGACGAAAGCGGGCGAAGTCGCGCGCACGGTGCTAACACCGTAGCGACGGCAGAGGATTGAGCGCGGTGGACTGAGACCACCCATTCCCTAAGCGCCGAG
>JAYUAG010000039.1:0-2653 GCA_043741475.1 Thermoflexaceae bacterium
CGCGGCTCAGTCGTGCGCAGGCTACAGGGGCGAGGGTCCAACTGGCGGCGCGCGTGGGGATCCACACGGGCCTCGCGGTGATTGCCGACATGGGCGGCGGCGCCCGCACGCGAAGAGGTGCTGCAGGCACTGATGCTTCGAGCCGATGGGATCGCCCTCTATGTGGAGGAGCTGACCGCTGGCGTGCTGGAGTCGGGGGTGTTGGAGGAAGGCGCGGCCGCCTTCGCGTTGAAGCACGATGCCGTGGTGCCCATCCCGGCAACGCTCTACGACTCTCTGATGACGCGACTCGACAGGATGGCTGCCCATCGGGAAGTGTACGAAGTGGCGTCCGTCCTGGGGCGGGAGTTTCCCTTCGAGTTGATCGCAGCGGTTACGAGGCTCGATGATGCGCGGCTCGCCCGCGTGCTTGATCTCCTGGTTACGGCCGGACTGCTATTCCAGCGCGGAACGCGGCCGGGAACTGCTGGAGATGGCCCGCGGACGTGGAGAGCCGGTGTCCCTTGTCATGGGGGCATGACGCCATCCTGCGGGTGCTCTGGTGCCTGGGCGAGTTCATCGAAGCGGAGACGCACGTTGACGAACTCGGGCGCCTGCTCGCCAGCCCCTCTCCATCGGGCATCCCGCTGCGCCAAACAAGCGCCGCCCACCTGTTCCACAGCTACGGGCCGCTGATCTTCGCTGTTCGCGGCGATACGCAAAGGGCGCTAGATATTGCGGCCGAAGCAGAGGCCGCGATCCGGTCGCTCAGCAACCCGTTCGATCAGGCCACGTCGCTCGTCTACATCGCCTGGATGCACCAACTCTTGCGAAATGACACGGAGTGTCTTCGCTATGCGGAGCAGGCCATCGCCCTGACGCGCGAGCGGCGCTTCCCCTTCTACGAAGCGGCGGCGCTCGTGTTTCGCGGCTGGGTGGGCGCGCGAAACAGTTCACCCGGGCGCCACCTCGCCGAGCTCCGGGAAGGGATAGCCACCTGGCGGAATCTCGGTACCGAGATCGTCCTCCCAAACTTCCTCGTCCTCGAAGCGGAGTGCGTCCTCGCAAATGACACTGAAGCGGCACTGGGCACGCTCGCCGCCGGGCTCGCGCAGGCGGACCGTACGGGCGAACACTGCTACGACGCGGAGAACCACCGCGTACAGGCCGTGGCGCTTGCTGCACGCGGCCGGTCCGTCGAGTCGGCCGCCGCCCTCAAACGCGGTCTCGACATTGCGCGCAAGCAGGGTGCGTCCCTCTGGGAGGCCCGCCTCCTCGCCTCGTGAGCAACGCATCGACGCCGCGCTTGCTCAGTTGGAGACCACGTGGCGAGTGCACCGGCCCCGGACCCGAATCAAGGAGAGAAGCTGTGGGGAAGCCCGCGTGAACGTCACGTTGGACCGAATGCGGAGCCATATCTCCGGCGGCGCCCAGAGCGTGGCGCGGCAGCTCCTCTTCCGCTGGGCGGCTTCGCGTGCCAGGGAAGGACTCGTCCTCCAGGAGGGCGGGACCGTCCGCCGCTTCGGCCCACCCGCGGGAGCCCCCCACACTTCGTGGTCAACCGTCCCGTGGTCTACACGAAGGTGGCGGCGCGCGGGGAGGTTGGCCTCGGCGAGTCGTACGTCGATGACGACTGGGTCCTGCGGCCTGCCCGACACTACGTGTTCATCGTGTCGCGCTCAGGCTCCGGGCCGCTCCCAGCGCAGCTCCCATACGCGCACCGGGTCCTCGAGTCCCTTGAGCACATGTTCACCAGTGTCGCTAAATAGGAAGCCCTTGCCGGCGACCAGTTGGCGCACCACATCACTGACGAGAATCTCGCCGCCGTCGGCCTTCGCAGCGATCCGAGCGGCAACGATGACCGACGCGCCAAAGAGGTCGTCGTCCTCGGCGATCGGTTCACCGGCGTTTACGCCCACGCGAACGCTCAACGCTTCGCCCTTGTGCGCCGCGAATGCCCGCTGCACTGCTACGGCGCAGTCCAGAGCCTGCTGCGGGGAGGAAAAGCTCGCCAGGAACCCGTCGCCCAGGGTTTTGACTTCGGCGCCGCCGTGGGCGGCAAGCGCCTCACGCGTCATCCGTTCGTGCTCCCGAAGCACCTCTCGACCATCAACTCCCATGCGAGCTGCACATGGGTGAGGGGCGGCGATGGCACCCACACGAGCGGCGGACCGGACCCCGCCCGGGCGAAGGCGATGCTGACGCCGTCCGAGGTCGCAGCGTACCGGATCAGAGGGTCGCTCACGGACGCATTATGGCACCAGGCACTGGACCGCGTACGCCTGTCCCGCTCTGAAGCTCCTGCATCGCCTGGGACGAAGATTCCATCGCGAAACGAGGCTGGATGTTATGGCTCTCCCAAGCCACAAGAGCACGCCGGGTTGGGAACTCTGCTGCATGCCGCTGGCTCACCATGACGAGATAATGTGTAGCCCAACCCGGTTCAGCGGTGGCGCGCCCGACCGGTGGCGAGCGCGAGGAAGACCGCTACGGCCGTCGGTGTCGTCACACATCATGGAGAGGAACGTGCCGGCCTGCACTCCGCCATTGTCACCGCCACCGAGTGGAACGCGGCGACTAGCAGGGTGATGAAAAAGTCCTCGGCTGTCGGCCAGCTCGACAATAACGCATCACGCAACGTGCTCTTTTGAAGCTGGCGATTCGGGGCTCTGCT
>JAYUAG010000040.1:0-2652 GCA_043741475.1 Thermoflexaceae bacterium
GATGGCCGATGCGGATGCGCTGCTGGTAACGCTCGAGGCCGCGGCACTCGACGGCGCGGTTGCAGCAGGGTTCGCCTTCCGTTCAGCGCGCGAGATCGCAGAGCAGAACGTCGCGCTGACCGTGGCCGCGCGCGAATCCGGCGGCCGCATCGCCGCGCTGGCGACGTTGAACCTGTCGCTCGCGGGCTGGCGGGCAGAAGCGGAGCGTGCGTTGGCGGCCGGCGCACGCGGCTTTGGCGAGTTGCGGCCCCACGATCAGGGTTGGGCTCCGCTCGGGCCCGCCGCTCACGAACTCTGCGACCTCGCGGCGGCCGCCGGCGTGCCCCTGCTCTGGCATGTCTCCGAACCTCTGGGACACCAGTACCCTGGGAAAGAGGGCGGCGTCTCGCCCGTAGAACTGGTGGCGCTAGCGTCCGCACACCCGCAGACGCGGATGGTGGCCGCCCACCTCGGCGGCGGCCTTTCGTTCTACCTGGAGATGCCGGAAGTGCGTGCCGCCACCGAAAACATCTTTTTCGATACCGCCGCCGTCTCGCTGCTGTATGATATGGAGAGTGTCGCGCGGCTCGTGGCCCTCGCCGGTGAGCAACGCGTCCTCTTCGCATCGGACTATCCGCTGCTCGGCCCGCGGCGACAGCTTGAGCGCATCCGCGCGGTGCTTCCTGAAGCTGCCTTGCCCGCGGTCTGCGGCGGCAACGCCGATAGACTCTTTTTCGGGACGCCTCCGGACCTGGATGCAGACCCGTAGATACAGGATCAGATGGAAACGGCACAGGACAACCTTCGGCTCTTCGTCGCCTGCGAAGTGCCCGACGAGGTGCGGGCTGGCATCACCAACATCACGGACCAGCTCAGGGCGCGCAGCGGCAACGATGTCCGCTACATCAAGGCCGACGGCGTCCATGTGACGCTCAAGTTCCTCGGCGAGGTAGCGGTGAAGAAGCTCCCGGCGATCAAGCTCGCCGTCCAGGAGGCGGTGGTCGGCCACGCGCCCTTCGAACTCGAGTTCTCAAACATCGGCACGTTTGGCGGGCGCGAGGGCTTGCGCATCATGTGGGTCGGCGTGGCCGGCGATGTGCTGCGTCTCGAAGCGCTCGTGCGCGCCATGAAAACCGCCCTCGCCGTGGTCGGCTTCGAACCTGAACGGCGGCCCTTCCGCCCACACCTCACGCTCGGCCGCGTGAACGACCTGGTGGGCACCCGCCGCCGCGCGGAGATCGAGGTCGCGGTAGGCAAGACGGTAATCCCGCCCGTGAGCTGGCGCACCAACCAGGTCTCGTTGATGCGCAGCCGGATGACGACCGCGGGCGCCGTCTATGACGTGCTCGCGACCTTCCCGCTGCGGCTCAGTTCAGCCTCGATGGGGTGAGGTGGCCTTTGGCGGTTGGCCGTTGGCTGTTAGCGGCCATCGCTGACGGGCTCGGTTCCGGGTACACTTCAAAAGGGCTGACAGCTGACGACCGCAAGGATTCCAATCATGGCGACACAACCCACACATGCGGGCGGCCAATGGAGCGACAACGGGGGAAGCATTGCCGTGCGCGAAGTCGGACGCTCCTCGCTGCATCCTCAGCTCGTCCGCGCTATCGAGTACGCGTTGGATGCGAGATGTCAGCTCTCCACCCCGTCCCTGGCGGCAGCTGCGCAGCTCCTGGCCGGACTGCGCGGCACAGCGTGGGACGAACGCCTCGACGTCAACATTGGAGCCGGGGGGTCGGTGGACGTCCTGGCGGCTGTCCGCGGCGTATCGGCGGAGATTCACATCCCGGCCGACTCGATGTCGTACGACCTGTTCATCGAAGGAAGTCCCGCCAGGAGCGGTGAGTGGACCGAAGTTAGTGTTCCTCGGGTGGTAATGATCCTTGGAAATGCAGCCGCTTAGGCTCGACGACAATGCACTCCTGTACCGCCGTTAGCTCCCGGGCGCCTGGTCGAACGCGGATCAGCGAGTCTATTCCAATAGCTTCGAGTTGCGGGCCAGCGACCTCGGAATCTCCTTCTATCGCGCCGACCTTTGCGCTGAGGAGGACGTTCTTCAAGATGTACCCGCAGGTGCTCGCATAGTCGTCCTGGTGTATGGCGAAATCAAGAACTGCTTTGAAGCGTTCACGAGCGTCGGCGAGACGCGTCCGGGCCTGGTTGAAGCCCATCTCGAGCTCCGCGACAGACCCGGGCCCGGCGGCGCCCCGATAAGCTCGAAGGCACAGCACAAGAAGAATCGAGAACTCTCCAGGTTCGCCGCCGTGGTCCTCCAACCAAGCGCCAAGGACTAACCCGCGTTCCGCGCAAACAGATCCGGGCTACCCGACCCTTGGAGATCCGAGCCCAAACGGCGTAGTCTGCCTGCCATGGCTGGCGAAGCGCTCTTCCGCCTGACGCACAGCAAGGTGCAATCGTTCTTCCGCTGCCGGAAGCAATACTGGTTCCAGTACGAGAGCGGTCTGCCCCAACCGGAAGACATCCAGAACGCGCCCGGCATCGTGGGCAAGGGCGTGCATCGTGCGATGAAGACCCTGTGTGACACCGGCCGCCCCGAGGACGGGGCACACGAACTCGACAAATACCTGCGCATGCCTGTGCACGACCTCGCCGGACCTGGCACCGATGCGAACACACTCGCCTTCCGCGTCTTCGAGGCGGGGTGCGCGGCCC
>JAYUAG010000041.1:0-14174 GCA_043741475.1 Thermoflexaceae bacterium
ACAGCCTCGAACTTCCCCAGTTCGTCGCTGAAGACGGTGAAGACACTGTCTGCTTCGCCGAGGTTCCGGCGCCGGAGGATGATGCCCTCGGCCTGGTAGACGCGCGCGCGGTCGGCCACGGATCACAGCTCCTGACGGCCCTCAAGCGCGCGCGCAAGGGTGACGTCGTCGGTGTATTCGAGGTCCGCGCCACTGGGGAGGCCGCGGGCGAGTCGCGTCACTCGTACGCCGAGAGGACCCACGAGCCGGTGGATGTACATCGCCGTCGCTTCTCCTTCGAGGCTCGGGTTCGTGGCCATGATCACCTCGCGCACCTCACCCGTCTGCAGGCGCTGCAGCAGCTCGCGCACGTGGATGTGCTCGGGCCCGATGCCGGCCATCGGGTCGAGGACGCCGTGAAGGACGTGGTAGCGCCCCTTAAACGCGCCCGTGCGCTCGACCGAGAGGATGTCGAGCGCCTGTTCCACGACGCAGACGAGTGTCGCGTCGCGCCGTTCATCGGTGCAATAATCGCAGGGGTCGGACTCGGTGATGTTCAGACAGGTCGAGCAAAAACGGATGCGCTCCTTCACGTCCGTGAGCGCGGTGGCGAGCGCCTGCGCCTCGGCGGCGGGCACGCGGAGGATGTGGTAAGCGAGCCGCTGAGCCGACTTCGGGCCGATGCCGGGGAGGCGATGAAACGCCTCGATGAGCCGCGTTATCGGCTCGGGCGTGGCGGTGACGCCATGGGCCACGGCGGGGTTACCCGAGCCCCGGAATTTTCAGGCCGCCCGTGATCGCGCCGAAGGATTGGGCCTGAAGCTCGCTCGCCCGTTCCGAGGCGTCCGCGATCGCTGCAAGGATGAGGTCCTGGAGCATCTCCACGTCGTCCGGGTCGACCACTTCGGGCTGGATGGTGATGCCGGTGACCTTCTGTTCGCCGGACATAGTGACGCGGACTGCGCCGCCCCCGGCCGTGCCTTCGATCTCGGTCGCGGCGAGGTCGGCCTGGGCCTTCGCCAGCATCTCCTGAGCCTGGGCAAGGGCGTTGGGGCTGCCGCCGCCACCACCCATCCGCGGCAGGGACGAACCGCCCGAAGGGCGCGTCATGTAGCGGTTGCGGCCACCCGTTTTCGCCATCTGTTAGTCCTTCTTCACCGGGATAGCGCCGAGCGAGCGGGCGGCCTCGGCGAGATGCCCGCTGCGGGGCGCGCGCGCCGTGGCTTTCGTCCGCTCGATGAGTTCCACCTTCAGCTTAATCGGCCGGTTGAGCAAGGCCTCAGCCTGCTGTTCGACAAGGGTGCGTACGTCTGTCTCGACTTTTTGGAGATGCATCTGGTTCCAGAAGCCGAGCGTCAGCTCTTCGTCGCCGAGCGAGACGACCCGGCAGGAACCGTTCAGCCAGGCCGCCAGCCGCTGGTTCGCGAGCTTGCATGCTTCGTAGAGGTCGCGGAAGAAGCGCTCTTCGGTCGTCAATTCACGGTCGTCAGGGCGCGGCCCACCAGTCGCCTGCGGGGGGCGTGACTGCGGCCGGCCCGCCGCGCTTTGACCGGCCCCGGTGGGAGCGGCCGCCCCTGGCGCGTGAGACGTGACAGCGGCCGGCCCCAGGATGGCGGAGGCGACGGCGACCTCCAGCGGTACGGCGTTCGACGGGTCGAGGCGGAAGTCGGCCCTGGCGAGCTCCTTGATCGCATAGATCACGGGCGATGGCCCGCGACCCGCCCGCAGCACGGAGTCCGCCAGCCCTGCGTGGAACGACGTAGCATTCGGTTGCCCGCGCAATAGCTGCGGCAGGATGTCCCTCAAAATTTCGAGTGTTGCCTTGCGAAACGCGTCCAGACGCACGCCGTCGTCCGCGACCGCGCGCGCGATGTCGAGTGCGGCCGCCATGTCGCCATCGAGGACGGCCCGCGCAAGCAGCTCGCTGCGTTCGTCATATGAAAGCCCAAGGGCATCGAGCACCTCGTCCGTGGAAGGATTGGCGCCGAACCGCGCCACCACCTGTTCGAGCATCGTGATCGCGTCGCGCATGCCTCCGCGCGATTGGACGGCGATCTGTTGCAAACCCTGTTCGGGAACGTTGAAGCCCTCCTGCTCGCAGATGTAGCGGAGCCGTTCGATGCCGGCGGTGTTGGCGATACGGCGGAAATCGTATCGCTGGCAGCGCGAGACGATGGTCGGCGGCACATCCTGCGCTTCGGTCGTCGCGAGGATGAAAATGGCGTGCGGCGGGGGCTCTTCGAGCGTCTTCAGCAGCGCGTTAAATGCGGGAGTGGTGAGCATGTGCACTTCGTCGAGCAAGTAGACCTTCTTCGTCAGGTCGCTTGGGGAGAAGCCGATCTTCTCGCGGAGTTCGCGGATATCGTCGATGCCACGGTTGCTCGCCGCATCCATCTCGATCAGGTCGAGCGCGGAGCCATTGCCGATTGCGATGCAGGCGGGGCAGTCGTTGCAGGGCTCGCCGTTCTTCAAGTTGGCGCAGTTGACGGCGCGCGCGAGGATGCGGGCGGTGGTGGTCTTGCCGGTGCCACGGGGGCCGGTGAAGAGGTAGGCGTGGGCGACCTGCCCGCTCGCGAGGGCGTTGCGCAGGGTAGTGACGATGTGGTCCTGGCCGACCACCTCGGCAAAGCCGCGAGGGCGCCATTTGCCGTAGAGCACGCGGGCCTCCCGTCGCGGGTGTGTGGTGAGGCCAGTATAGAACAGATGTGCCGTGGGAGAGTGATGAGGGACGAGTGATGAGTGATGGGAACGCGAGCTGGCTCAGTGGCTATGCGCGGCCGTCTCGCCGAGATAGAGCTCCTCGCGCGCCCGCATGCGGGCCTCGTCCTCGTGGCTGTCGACGTGGTCGTAGCCGAGGAGGTGGAGGAGGCCGTGGACGAGGAGGTGCGCCACCTCGGCGTCGAGCGAGTGACCGATCTCCGCGGCCTGGCGGCGGGCCGTCGGCAGGGCGATCGCGATGTCCCCGAGGTAGGGCGCCTCCGCCATGCCCACGACGAAATCGTCCGCCTCGTCCGGGAAGGAGAGCACGTCCGTAGGCTCGTCGAGCCCGAGAAACTGGTGGTTCATCTGGCGGATCTCATCGTCGTCTGTGACGAGGATGCTGAGGCCCATGCCCGTGGCGACGCCTTCGCCGCTGAATACACGCACGGCAAGCGGCGAGAGCGCGGCAAGGTCAAGGTCGGGCGAGTCGAGCGTGGACTCGATCGAAATGTCGTAGCCGGACGGGTTATCCAAGCGCGCTGTCACGTCTCACCGCGCGAAGATCTCGGTGGCGTTCCGGGCGGCATCGATCAGCGGCGCCGGGATGATGCCGAAGACGAGCACTCCGAGCGTCGTCACCGCCACCGAGAGCGCGATGTGTGGCGTGGCCGGCACTTTGCGATCGTCGGCCGGCTCGCCGAGGAAGAGCTGGCGCGCGACGCTCAGGTAGTAGTAGCCAGCGATGACGCTGTTCAAAACGGCAATGATGACCAGCCAGGTGAGGTCCGCATTCACGGCCGCGCGGAAGAGGTAGATTTTCGCCAGGAACCCGGCCGTCGGCGGGATGCCGGTGAGCGAGACCAGGCAGAACGCCAGCGCCGCCGCCAGGAAGGGCGAGCGCTTCCACATGCCGGAGTAATCCTTGATCTGGTCGCTGCCGATGCGCTGCGAGATGGCGATGACCGCGACAAAGGCGCCGATGTTCGTGAACGCATAGGTCGCGAGGAAGAAGAGGATGCCGCTGCTGCCCAGCGTGAAGCGTTCGCCCGACGCGGACACAGCGGCGAGGCCGAGCAGGATGTTGCCCGCCTGGGCGATGGACGAGTAGCCGAGCAACCGCTTGATGTCGGTCTGGACGATGGCCATCACGTTCCCGAGCGTCATCGTGACGGCGGCGAGCACGGCAAAGACGATCGCCCAATCGTCGCTGAGGAAATTCGGAAAAAGCCCTTCGAAGAAGACGCGTGTGATCACGGCGAACGCCGCCGCTTTCGAGCCGACAGAGAGAAACGCCGCCACCGGCGTGGGTGCGCCTGAGTACACATCCGGCACCCACATCTGGAAGGGGACGATGGCCATCTTGAAGCCGAATCCCGCGATCAGGAGCGTCGACGCGGTAATCAGGAGCGAGCGGTTCGCATCGCCGCTGGCGTCAAGGTAGGCGCCGATCTCCTGGAGGTTCGTGGAGCCCGTGAGGCCATAGAGCAGCGCCATCCCGTAGAGGAGAAGCGCGGAGGCGATGGCGCCGAGGAGGAGGTACTTGAGCCCGGCCTCACTCGAACGCTCGTCCTTGCCCCAGCCGGCAAGGATGTACTGGGGGATAGAGGAAAGCTCGAGGGCGATGAAGATCGTGATCAGGTCGCGCGAGGCGGCGAGGAACATCAGGCCGCTGCAGGCCGTGAGGATGAGCGCGTAGTACTCGCCCTGGCCACGGCCCTCGCGGTTCACCCAATCGATCGAGGCGAGCACGATCGTGGCCGTGATGCCCGCAAACAGGTAGTAGAAGAAGACCGAGTAGCGGTCGAGCGCGAGCGTGTTGTCGAAGGCGGATTGGTACTCGCCGCGCGCGACCCAGCTTGTCGTCCACAGCGCCGAGGCGAGAAGACCAAGGAGCGCGATGTACGGCAGCATGCGCCGCTGCTGCGGCATGAGGGCGTCGGCCAGCAGGACGATGCCAGCAGCAACCAGGACCGCGAGCTGGGGGCCGATGAGATCGAGTCCGTTCATGCGCCCAACCTCGTGATGATCGGGTCGATGGCGGGGCCCATCATGTCCATCATGAGCGCCGGGTAGAGCCCGAGCACGAGCACGAGGGCGGCAAGGCCGACGACGACCGTGTGCTCCCACCAGCGGTGCTGGTCATCGACTTGATCCCACTCGGCATGCCGCACAGGCCCGAAAACGACGCGCTCCATCGTCCAGAGGATGTATCCGGCGGAGAGCACGACGCCAAAGATCGAGAGCAGGACGGCCCATTCGTACTTCTGGAAGGAGCCGAGAAAGACGGTGATCTCCGCAATGAAGCCGGGCAGGGCGGGCAGCCCGAGGCTGGCGAAGCCCGCGAACACGAGCCCCGTGGTGATCAGGGGCATCTGTCGGGCGAGTCCGCCAAGGCGTGAGATCTCGCGCGTGTGGGTGCGTTCGTACATCAGACCGACCATCACGAAAAGCATGCCCGTGACGACGCCGTGGGCGAGCATCTGGTAGGTCGCGCCCATGATGCTCGTCTTGCCGAGCGCGCCGATGCCGAGCAACACGAGGCCCATGTGGCTCACGGAGGAGTAGGCGATCAGCCGCTTGACGTCGGTCTGGCGGAGGGTGATGAAGGCGCCGTAGAGCACGCTCGCCGCGCCGATGGCGGCGAACCAGATACCGTAGTCGGCAGCCGTGTTCGGGAGGATCGTGACGCACATGCGGATGATGCCGTAGCCTCCCATCTTCAGGAGGACGCCGGCCAGCATCACAGAAACCGCGGTCGGCGCGTCCGAGTGGGCATCAGGCAGCCATGTGTGCAGGGGCACAATCGGCAGCTTCACGGCGAAGCCGATGAACAGGAACAGGAAGATCCAGCCCGCCGGGAGGGCCGCGTCGCTCAGGCTCCCGGACTGGCCAAGCTGCACGATGTCGAACGTTCCCTGGTTGAAGGCGAGTACGAGAATGGCGACGAGCATGAATGCCGACCCGGCGATCGTGTAGAGCACGAACTTGGTGGCCGAGTACTCCTTCCGCCCGGAGCCCCAAATCGCGATGAGGAGGTACATCGGAAAGAGCTCGAGTTCCCAGAACAGAAAGAAGAGGAGGAAGTCGAGCGCCATAAAGACGCCGAGCACCGACGTCGAGAGCACCATCAGGAGAACGAAATAGAGGCGCGGCCGGTTCGTCACACTGAAGGAGACGAGCACGGAGGCGACCGTCAGGCAGGTGGTGAGGACGACGAGCGGGAGACTGATGCCGTCCACGCCGAGGAAGTAGTGGAGACGGAGCGTCCCGAGGTCCATCCAGCGCTCGCGCACGATGTAGGAGAAGCCGGTCCCCGAGCCGCTGCGAAAGTCGAAGAAGAGGACGAGCGAAAGCACGAGCGCGGCGATGGAGCCGGCAAGGGCGACGTACTTCGCCTTTTGCTCGTGGCGTTCAGGGAGCGCAAGGATGAGCACCGCCGCCAGCGTGGGGAGAAACAGGAGGATCGTCAGCGCCATGGACCTGTCTCCCTAAAGTGGATTCGCCGCAAAGACTGCGAGGACGACGACGATGACTCCGGCCGCGAGTCCGAGACCGTAAGCCTGGGGCTGGCCGTTCTGGATCACACGGAGACGGCTGCTGGCGAAGGCGGCGGCGCGCCCCGCGCCGTTCACCGCGCCATCGACGACGTAGCGGTCGTTCAGTTCAAGCAGGCGGTTCCAGCCACGCTGCAGGACCACCTTAGCGAAGAAGTCCTCGTACAGCCGGTCGAGATACCACTTCGCCTCGAACAGGTTCGTCAGCGGGCCGAAGCCCATCCGCACCGAGCGGGACGAGATCCACTCGCGCGAGTAGATCGCCCAGGCGAGGGCGAGCCCACCGAGCGCGACGGCCGAGGAGGCGATGGCGATTCCCCATTCGAACGAACTCCCGCCCTTTTGCGGCACTTCGGGCAGAGCGCCGTTGATGAAGTCGCGGAAGTTATGGTCGATGGCGAACACCCCGGCGCCGATTGCGGGGACAGCGAGGATGACGAGTGGGAGCCACATGTTCCAGGGCGCCTCATGGGGGTGGGCGGGGTCGCCGTGAAAGTGGCTGTCCTCGTCGTGGTGGTCCACCGGCGCGCCGCCTTTGTACTCGCCGAAGAACGTGAGGAAGATCGCCCGGAACATGTAGAAGGCGGTCATGAAGGACACGACCGACGCCACCACCCAGAGACCGCGGTTCTCGCGCCAGGCGTCGAGCAGGATCTCATCCTTCGACCAGAAGCCCGCCAACGGCACGAGCCCGGCAAGGCTGAGCGAGCCGATCACGCAGGTCGCGAAGGTGATAGGCATCGCCTTGCGCAGGCCGCCCATGAGGCGCATGTCAAAGGTGTTGGTCGCGTGGTTCACTGAGCCGCTCGTGAGGAAGAGGAGCGCCTTGAAGAAGGCGTGGGTGAAGAGGTGAAAGATGGCGGCGACGTAGCCGAGCGCGCCAAGGCTGAGCATCATCAGCCCAAGCTGGCTGACCGTGGAATAGGCCATGACGCGCTTGAAGTCGGTCTGCACCAGGGCGATCGTCGCGGCGATGAGTGCGGTCGTCGCGCCGATCCAGGCGACGACGTGCTGCGCGTCCCTGGATGCTTCGAACACGGGGAAGAAGCGCGCAACCAGGTAGACGCCAGCCGCCACCATGGTGGCGGCGTGGATGAGGGCGGAGACGGGCGTCGGGCCCTCCATCGCGTCCGGCAGCCAAACGTGGAGCGGGAACTGCGCGCTCTTGCCGACCGCACCGGCGAAAATGCCCAGCGCAAAAAGCGTGATGATGTAGCCGGGCACTGTGCCATTGAGGTGGCCCTCGGTCGCCCACGCCTGGATGGCGGCGACATCGAAGGTGCCGGCGCGCGTCCACACAAGAAGCAGCGCGGCCAGCAGGCCGAGGTCGCCGATGCGGGTGATGATGAACGCCTTCTTGGCGGCGGCGGCGGCGCTGGGCTTGTGGAACCAATAGCCGATGAGCAGGTAGGAACAGAGGCCAACCAGCTCCCAAAAGATGAAGATCATGAAGAGGTTGTCGGCGAGAACCAGGCCCAGCATCGACACCGTGAAGAGGCACATGTGGGCGAAGTAGCGCCCGTACCCGGGGTCCCCGGACATGTACCCCGTCGAATAGACCTGCACGAGGAACGAGACGGTCGTCACGACGACGAGCATCACCGCCGTCAGGCCATCGAGGCGGACACCCAGGTTCACGACGACGCTTCCAGCGCGGAACCACTCATGGGTGTGCTGGGCGATGTGGCCGTCTGCATCGATCGTGTTGAAGAGCGCGACATACGAGAGGATCATCGCGCCGCCGACGCCGAGGACGGCGAGCGCCGATGAGACCGGCACGGACTTCCGCCCGCCCACCACGATCAGGCCCCAGGCGATGAGCGGGCTCGCAATGATCGCCCAGAGGACCCACTCCTTCAGAGTCGGCGCCTGCGCTGCGGCTTCCTGGAGAACCAGCATCGTCAGATCTTCCTCATGATTTCGCGGGCGACGTGTGCCTTGCCTGTGGGTACATACAGCGTGCGCGGGTCCTGCATGGTAGCGGTTTCGCCTCGTCCGACGGGCGGAACGACGAGGACGGAGAGGCCTTCGGCGGCGAACAATTCGCGCCAGGTCTCAGCCGCATAGGCGTTCCGTGCAGTCATGAACTCAACCCACATTGCTTACGACCTGAGGAGGTTCATCTTGTCGACATCGACGGTCTCGCGATTGCGGTAGACCGACACGGCGAGGGCGAGCGCGACGGCCGCTTCTGCGGCCGCAACGGTAATGACGAACACCACGAACGTCTGCCCGGTTACGGGCCGATCGCTCACGGTGAAGCGGTGGAAGGCGAGGAGCGTCACGTTCACGGCGTTGAGCATCAGTTCGACGCCCATGAGCACGCCGATGGCGTTGCGCTTGGAGAGCGCGATCAGTAGTCCCAGGGAGAAGAGGATGGCGCCGACGGAGAGGAAGTGGTCGAGTCCAGGGCTCATTGGAGTGCGTCCTCCGCTTCCTCTTCCGGCGAACGGACGAGCATGATTGCGCCCACGAGGGCGGCGGTGAGGAGTACCGAGGCGAGCTCGAAGGGCAGCACCCAGGTGCTCAAAAGGGCTCGCCCAAGATCGGCCACAGAGAGATCGACGAAGGCGGTGTTCTTGTTCCAGGTCGTGTCGTGGATGACGAAGAGGAGGACGGCGAGCAGTGCAACCGCGAGCAGCGCGCCCGGCGCCGCCCAGGCGGTCTCGCCGTTGTCGCGCCCCGCGCGTGGCGTCAGGAGCACAGCAAAGAGCACGAGTACGGCGATCGCGCCGACGTAGATGATGATCTGGGCCATGGCGATGAACTGCGCCGAGAGCAGCACGAAGAAGCCCGCCACGCCCATGAAGGTGACGATCAAAAAGAGGACGGCGTGAAGCAGGTTGCGCGAGACCATCACGCCGCCCGCGGCGACGAGGGTCAGCGCGGAGAGCGCCCAGAAAGCGATGCCGGGGCCGGCGCCCTGGAGTTCCATCAGCGCGCCTCCTTCGCGGGCGCAACGGGGATGTAGCCGCCCGCCTTGCGCGCCATGCGTGGCCGGGTGGGGGTTTTGCGGACGTTGTGGCCCAGCAGCCTCGCCCAGGCCCCGACCACGACGACGCTCAGGGCAATATTGATAGCAGCGAAGAGGAACACCCAGGCCTTGTCGAAGGCGCCGTTGGTCGCCTGGTTCCAGAGCATCTTCTCCGTGGCGACGATGACGAGGTTGATCACTGCGATCGGCAACAAGAACTTCCACGCGAACGACATGAGCTGGTCGATCCGCAACCGTGGGAGCGTGCCGCGTGTCCAGATGAAGATGAGGTAGAAGACCTGGGTCTTCAGACCGATCAGCAGCCAGGACGGGACCCATTGCTCAAGGCCCCAGAACGACCAGCCGCCGAGAAACACGGTGGCGGCAAAGGCGGCTGCGGCGAGGGCGTAGCCGATGTCCATGCCGTAGAACAGACCCCACTTCATCCCGGAGTACTCGGTCAGGTAGCCGGCGACGATCTCCGACTCGGCTTCGGCGATGTCCGTGGGCGTGCGGTTTAGCTCGGCGCCAACGCAGATGAAGAAGATGGCGAAGGCGAGCGGCTGCACGAAGATCAACCAGATGTCGAAATCCTTCTGCCAGAGGACGAGGCCCTGGAGGGCGATGGTGTTCGTGAAGAGCACCACGCCCAGCATCGCCATGACGAGCGGCACTTCGTAACTGATCGCCATCGCCACGATGCGCATCGAACCGTAGAGGCTGTACTTGTTGTTGCTGCTCCAGCCCGCGATGAACGCCCCGAGCACCGGCAGCCCGGAGACTGCTATATAAAAGAGCAACGACACCGGTACGTCCGCGATCACCATGTTGGGACCGAAGGGGATGACGGCAAAAAGCATCACGCAGGGCGCGACGAAGATGATCGGCGCCGCGTACATGAGGATCTTGTCCGCCGTCTTCGGCGTGAGGGCCTCTTTCTGCATGAGTTTGACCGCGTCCGCGATGGGTTGCAGGAGACCGAACTTGCCCACGCGATTGGGGCCGTAGCGCGATTGGATGCGCCCGATGATCTTCCGTTCGCCGAGGACTCCAACGTAGAGCTGCGTTGGCAGCACGAACAGGAGGAACGAAGCGACGAAGCCGATCAGGACGGCGATGACATAGACGAGGCCATGGGGGAGCACGCGGTCGAGCTGGTAGAGGATCTCGTGCGAGAGGTTCCCCAGGTCGCGGATGTCGTACCAGTTGTCGGTAACGGCGAAGGGGAGGCTCATCGGTCGATCTCCCCGACGACGACGTCGACCGAACCGAGGGCCACGATCGCGTCCGCGATGGTGCCGCCAACGGTCATCTGCTTGAGCACGCTGAGGTTAATAAAGCTCGGCGCCCGGATGTGGAAGCGGTAGGGCGATGGACCCTCGTCGCTCACCAGATAGTAGCCAAGCTCGCCGCGCGACCCTTCGACGCGGGCGTAGGCTTCGCCCGCGGGGGGCCTGAGGGCGAGCGGCACCTCCGTGCTGTGCGGCCCGCCGGGCAGCATGTCAAGCGCCTGCTTGATGATCTTGACGCTCTGCCGCATCTCTTCGAGGCGGACGATGAAGCGGTCGAAGCTGTCACCCTGGTAGCCGAAGGGGATCTCGAAGTCGTACTTCTCGTAGCCGCAGTAGGGGTCGGCCTTGCGGATATCCCAGGCGATGCCGCTGCCCCGCAGCATTGGCCCCGAAAGCGACGCATTGATCGCGAGGTCTGGGGGGATGACGGCCACGCCGCGGGTGCGAGCGATGAAGATCTCGTTCCCGGAGAGGAGCCCTTCGAGCTCGTCGATGAAAGTGGGGAACGTGGACACAAGTTCGCGCGTTCTCGCCACGAAGTCTTTCGGCAGGTCGAAGCTGACGCCGCCGATGCGCATGTAGTTGCAGGTGAGGCGGGCGCCCGACGTCATCTCGAAGAGGTCGAGGATCTTCTCGCGCTCGCGGAAGGCCCACATCACCGGCGTCTGCCAGGCGCCGGTATCGTTGGCGAAGGCGCCCGAGGCCATGCAGTGGCTCGCGAGCCGTTGCAGCTCCGACATGATCACGCGGATGCACTGGCCGCGCTCCGGAACCTCGACCCCCGCGAGCTTCTCCACCGCCAGGCAGTAGCCAAGGTTGTTCGACATCGAGGAGAGGTAGTCGGTGCGGTCCGTGAAGGGGATGTTCTGAGTGTAGGTGCGCTCTTCGGCGAGCTTCTCCATCGAGCGGTGGAGATAGCCCATGATCATCTCGGCGTCGAGGATGCGCTCACCATCGACAGTGACCTTCACGCGGAAGACGCCGTGGGTCGAGGGATGCTGCGGCCCGATATTAAGGATGAACGGTTCGGACTTGATGGCGTTGCTCATTCGCTGGCCACCAGCCTTACCGGAGGAGCTTCGCGCCGCGCCGTGCCCGCGAACTCGTTCAGGCCGGGCTGCAGTCCGCCCGGCATCGAGAGGAAGTCCTTGCGCAGCGGCCACCCCGGGAAACCCTCCCAGAGGAGGATGCGATGGAGGTTGGGATGGCCCTCGAAGCGGATGCCGAAAAGGTCGTAGGCCTCACACTCCTGCATCCAGGCGCCGTACCAGACGCCGACGACGCTCGGGAGCACGGCGTTGACGCGGTCTGGCGCCTCCGCCTTCAGGACAGCGATCTGGTTCTTCACGAAGGACTGGATGTGGTAGACGACCACCAGCCGGTCCCAGTAATCCACCCCACAGAGGTTCGTGAGACACACAAAATCGGTCTCCGGGTCGGTGCGGAGTGCCTCGGCCGTCTCTACCAGCTTCTCGGGCAGCACGTGGCACGAGACCGGGTCGGACTTCGCCACCGAGCCAGGGACCAGGCGTTCGCACGCCGCCGCGAGTTCCGCGCCCGTCCATTCGCGCGTCGCCACTAGCGATACTCCAGAGCGTGTTTGCGCCAGGCGTAGACGCCGCCGATCACGAACGTACCGATGAAGAGCATGCCCTTGCCGAACGCGGCCCAGCCGACGGAGTCGTAGACCAGCGCCCAGGGGAAGAGGAACACAAGCTCGACATCGAACAGGACGAACAGCAGCGCGATGTAGTAGAAACGGAAGTTGAACTGGACGAGCGACGGCCCCTCGGTGCGGATGCCACACTCGTAGATGTCCTCTTTGACGGGGTCGGAAGGGATGCGGGGGCGGATGCCGGCGAATTGGAACGCCCACGAGGTGACGACCGCGCCCAGCGGGAAGATGAGGGCGATGATGAGCAGGATGCCGATGTGGCCGTATTCGTGGAACACGTCTCTCACCGCTTGTGAAATCTCTCCCGAAGGCGGGCCTACTCTAGCAGAGGGCGGAAGTTAGAGCGAAGGGCGGCGGGGGGCGACCGGCTTCCGGAGGAATGCGGCGTGCTGTATCATTTTCAGTGTGGACTGTGACGAGGTATTGGTGCGCTTTCCGCCGGTCCTCTGGCGGCACGTTTCCGACGAGAGCCAACTGTCTGGCGAAACCGTGGAGGAGTTCCTGCTGTCCCTGGCGCAAGAAGCGTTAACAGAGCGAGCCCAGGAGGAGTGCCGGAGGGAGGCAGCGGAGTTGGCATTGCAGTCCTATAAGCTGGAATTCGGGCCAATCCCTGCTGCCGAGCAACGCGCGGCGGAAGCCCTGTGGCCGGGCTGACGCTCGACTCTGGACCATTGATTGCGGTCGACAAAGGGGATTCGGCTGCGTGGGCGGCCCTCCAGCGGCATGCGAGATTGGGGACTCGCATCACCATCCCGGCAGTCGTGCTTGCCCAGAGCTGGCGAAGCGATCGTAACGCGCGCCTGGGTCTCCTTGTACGCTGGTGTGTCGTCGAACCCCTGACCGAGGCCGCGGCGCGGCGTCTTCTCTGTGCAGCGGCCCATTTCGAGGATATCGTCGACGCGGCCGTGGTTGTGAGCGCCCTCAGCCGAGGCGACGAAATCCTGACGTCCGATCCGACCGACATCGAGCGACTGGTGGGCCATACGGGCGAGTCGCTCCGCGTGGTCGACCTTGCGAGGCTACGCCAATGAACATTGAATCACTCCTCGCAGACCGCACATCGGCGATGGGTGCAAGCGCTATCCGCGAGATCCTCAAAGTCGTCTCCGAGCCGGGGATGGTCTCTTTGGCCGGCGGCATCCCGGCGCCCGAAAGCTTCCCCATGGAAATCCTCCGCGACCTCCACGCCGTGGTGGAACGCAAGTACGGCTCCCAGGCCTTCCAGTATGAGGCGACCGAAGGGTTCCTTCCCTTCCGCGAAGCGCTCGTCGACTACCTCGGCGCGCGCGGCGTGGCCGCAACCGCGGAGGGAATCCTGGTGACCAGCGGTTCGCAGGCGGTGCTCGATGGCATGGGCAAGCTCTTCCTCAACCCCGGCGATGTCGTCGCGGTCGAGGCGCCCACCTACCTGGGCGCGCTCCAGGCGTTCAACCCCTACCAGCCCCGGTACGTGCAGATCGCAACGGACGAGGGCGGCCTCGTCCCTCAGTCGCTCGATGACGTGTTGGCCGCGAACCGGGTGAAGTTCATCTACCTCTGCCCGACCTTTCAGAATCCCACGGGCCGGACGCTCGGCGCCGAGCGCCGGGCTGCGGTCGCGGAGATCATCCGCAAGCATGATGCGCTCCTGATCGAAGACGACCCCTACAGCGACCTGCGCTACCGCGGGGAGCGGCTCGCGCCGATCCATTCACTCGCGCCCGGGCATGTGGTCTACGCGGGGACGCTCTCCAAGGTCATGTCGCCGGGATTGCGGCTGGGGTTCTGTGTCGCGCCCGCAGCCGTGCACCGCTGGCTCGTCATCGCCAAGCAGGGGGTCGACCTCCATACGAACACCTATGGCCAGGCGCTCGCGGCCGAGTACCTTTCCGGCGGACACCTGCAGCGGCACCTGCCCCGGATCATCGAACTCTACCGGCCGAAGCAGCAGGCGATGCTGCGCGCCCTCGATCGCGAGTTTCCGGCCGGCTTCCGCTGGACGCGGCCCGAGGGCGGCATGT
>JAYUAG010000042.1:0-6276 GCA_043741475.1 Thermoflexaceae bacterium
GGGGGGCTCGCTCTTCTCCTACCAGCCGGTCTTCGTGGCTCCGTGCGAACTTCCGAGGCCACCAGTATCATCCGCTGCATGACTCCTGAAGCACGCGACGCCTTCGTTGCTCAGCCGCTCACCGCCGTCCTCTCGACGATTGACGCCCGCGGACGTATCCACGCGGTCCCCGTCTGGTACCGCTACGTCGACGGGGTCTTCCGGATCATCACCGCGCGCGACTCGGTGAAGATGAGGAACCTCACGCTCTTGCCACGCGCCAGCCTCTGTATGGACGAGCGGGAAGGCCGCATCACCTACGCCACCGCCGAAGGCCCGGTCGAGTTCGCGGGGGACGTTTCGCGCGAAGAGCGGCTCGCCCTCCACGCCCACTATCGCGGCGCCGAGACGGCCGAACGCATCGTCGCGAAGGGCGGCCACGAAACGATGCTGCTGCTTCTCCTCCGCCCGGAGCGCTGGATAACCTCAGGTTAGGCCACTCCCGTCGCCCTGCGCACGGGGCGAGGGGCCGGGGGTGAGGGTTCCCAGCTGCTCACTTCTGGCTAAGCGACCTCAGTCCGCATTCGGCATGACCTCGGAGGCGAACCGCTCCATCGCCTCTTCCCGGCCGGCCACGCCGCCCCGCGCGAGGATGTCGAGCAGGATGTGGGTGACCCCTGCCTCCCGGTAGCGCTCGACCTCGGCGAGCATCCGCGAGGCGTCACCCTGGAGCGCTTTCTTCGGGTCGGCCGTCCCGTCGAAGTCGAGGAAGACACGGACCGAGAGGGCGACGCCCGCGGGGTCTCGGCCGGACTCCGCCGCCAGCGCACGGGTGCGAGCATAGTGCACCTTCAGCTCTTCCAGCGGCGTGAAGGCGGCATGAAGACAGTCGCCAAAGCGCGCGCAGCGGCGGAACGCCGCCTCCGTGTCGCCGCCCACCCAGACGGGGATGTGGCCGTTCACCGGTTTCGGCGAGAACGCGATCTCCGGCACCCGGTAGAACCGGCCCTCGTATGACGGCAGCGGTTGCGTGAACAGCGCCTCGAAGAGTTTGAGCTGCTCGTCCGCGCGCGCGCCACGGTGGTCGAAGGGCATGCCGAGCACCTCGAACTCTTCTCGCATCCAACCGACCCCAGCGCCCAGGATTGTCCGGCCCCCGGAGAGCACATCGAGGCTCGCGAGGAGCTTGGCCGTCTGCACAGGCGGGCGGTAGCCGAGGATCAGGACTGTCGTGCCCAGCTTCAGCCGTTCTGTGCACGCGGCGACGTAGGTCAGCGTCGATATCGGGTCCAGCCAGGGCATGTTGAACGGCGCGGGAAAGTCCCCGTTGTCGCTATACGGATAGCGCGAGGCGACGACCGATGGCCAGGCGATGTGGTCGCTCGCCCAGCCGGAGTGGTAGCCGAGGGCTTCGGCGCGCTGCGCGAAGTGCTTGAGGGTGGGACCGTCGGCCTGGCGGCCGAGGTGAGGAAGGTGGACGCCGAAGTCCATGGAGGTGCTCCCAGCCGAAGGGTCGGCGAGAGCGGATTGTAGCGGACGGTGCGCGCCCGCGGGGTCTTGCCAAGCGGGGTGGAGCGGGGGATACTCGCACACATGTTCGCTATTCCGGGGATGGCTCCGAGTCGAGTGCCGGCGGTGCGGCACGGCAACGGGGGGATGGTTCCGATCTCGGCGCCGGCGGTGCGGCACGTCCACCTGGGGATGGTGCGGACTCCAGTGCCGGCGGTGCGGCACGGCTACAAGGAATCGCGCTGTGGATGAGACGATGCGCGACCGGTTGCGCGCCGCGCTGAGGCAGCCGGTGAGGGCAGAGGGCGCGCCACGGATCGAGAGCGTGACCGAACTGGCGGACCTTTCGGCGCTCGGTGGACGGTGGTTCCAGTCTCCGGACGGGCCCGGCTACGTGATCGAAAGCGTCTACGAGGCGGGACACGCCCACGGCTCCGTCGTCCTTCATCGCGCGCTCACCCTCGACCCTTCGCGGCTGGCGGGGCAGGTGCGCGACGAGCGGCTCGCGTCGATCCGGCCGGCCGACTTCGTCTACGTCGATACGGAGACGACCGGGCTCGGCGGCGCGGGGGCGATGGTCTTCCTGGCGGGGGTGGCGCGCTTCGAAGGGTCGGTGCTGAAGCTGCGACAGTTCGTGCTCCCGGCGCCCCAGTACGAGGGCGGACTGCTCGGCGGGCTGGCGGGCGAGCTGGGGACCGCGGCGGCGCTGGTGAGCTACAACGGCAAGTCGTTTGACCTGCCGCTGCTCGAAGCGCGCTACATCCTCTCGCGGGCGAGGCCAACGTTTCGTCAGCTGCCGCACCTGGACTTGCTCCACCCGAACCGGCGGCTGTTTCGCGGCCAGTTCGAATCACACCGCCTGCCGATCATGGAGCAGGAGCTGCTCGGCTTCGAACGCGAGGCTGACTGCCCGTCGCACGAGGTACCGGAGCGCTACTTCCGCTTCCAGCGCACGGCCGACCCGACGCACATCCTGCCGGTGCTCAGGCACAACGCGTGGGATGTGCTGTCGCTGGTGGCGCTCGCGGCGCACCTGGCGGTGGTGTGCGACGGGACGGAGTTCCCGTTGCAGGCGGCGCGGGCTGCGGATTACGTGGGCGACTGCGATGGTGTGATCCGGCACGCGGAGGCGGCGATCGGCGCGGGGTTGGGGCGGGCGCAGCGGTTGGAGGCGATGGAACGCGCGGCTAGAGCGAGCCGGAAGCTCGGCCGCTTCGAGGACGCGGCGGCCTGGTGGGAGCGGCTCCTGGCGGAACCGCGCGGACGGCGTATCACGCCTTATGTAGAGCTGGCGAAGCTCTGTGAACACCAGCTCCGGGACGCGGCGAGGGCACTGCTGTTGACCGAAGCGGCGATCGACCTGGTCCGGCGGGGGCTGTTGCCGCAGGGCCCAGCTGGGGGCGAAGCGACGCTTGAGGGGCTGGCGCGACGGCGTGAACGGCTCTCGCGGCGGGCCGCGGGATAGGGTAGCGGCGTCCAACTCGCCGTCCGTGATTGTCGCGACCCCTGAGCCTCGCGCCCTCATCCCCCGGGTAGGGATTCTGCTTCTCCCGACGTTGCGGGAGAAGGGGAGCGGTGTCTCCCTGGGACCGAGCCCATCTGGAGCGGCGCCAGGGGGGCGCGAGACTGGTTTGATAGCGGATGGAAGTCGCTGAGCCTCGACGCCGGCGTCATCGCGCGGTCACGTGGCAGAGGCCGAAGCGTCTGGCGCTGTCATGCCGCCAAGGGTTTCGATAACGGCAGTCAGGAGTGCGAGAAGCTCGGGCAGCCGTTCCGATGCCTGGGCTGGTGTGAGCCAGCGAGCATGGGCGCCTTTCGCGGACGCGTCTGCTCCAATTCCTGCCTGGACGAAGCGCTGATAGTAGGCCTCGAGTACTTCGCGAAGTCCTGGTGGCGTGCTCGGGTAGTCGAGCCCATGGCCAAACGAGATGTCCCGCGTGCGCATCCAGCCGGGCTTCCCGGGCGCGAAGATCCACGCAACAGTGACCGGCGCGCGGTAAGCCGCGGTGCGAACGCGAATGCTCATGCCGCTGGGGCCCGGCTCGAACGAGGCGCCCGCCTTACGCGCGGTCTCCACGAGTTGGTTGACGGCCTCACGCTCTGGGCCTTCGGGGAAGGACTCGATGAGCGACGACACGGTGAACCGGACGCTGGGAGAGCCCTCGGTCCGTCCCGGCCGGCCTTCCACATCGCCGTGCAGAGTTGGCACCAGAACCGACGTGTCGTGGTCGACCGGGAAGCGATTGACCTGCAGGAGCACAACCTGAAGGTCGCTGTGGGCAGACAGGTATGTGACCAGGCGTTCGAGATTCCCGATCCGTTCGTCCACCCCGCAAACGATGCGGAGCCTGCCGCCTTTCAAAGAGGCTTCCAACCTCGCCATGAGTGCTTCTGTTTTGGCGCGCCGGACGTCGTCTTCGTCGGAGAGCCACTCGAACCTTGTCGCGAGCGCCTCCTCGAAACTCTTCCCGGCGACGTCGGCAGGCGCGTGGCTGGACGCCAGGAACTGCGTAGCGATCAGGGAAACGTTGTCGATGGTCCACTCGGCGGCGGAGGCGGCGTACTCAAGAATCTGGCCAACGACCTCCCTCCGGCTCTCGTCGTTAGCCTTCAGCTTCGTCTCAATCAGCGTGAGGATGCCCTCGGAATCGACGAAGAGCAGGTCGAGCCGACCCGTGCCCAGCGGCACCTCCCGGCCGATCGGGACGAAGCGAAGCTCTGACCCTAGCGGCCCCAAGAGTTCGGGCGAAGACAGTATGAGAGCTTGCAGGTCCGCCTCCTTTACAAAACCAATACGCCCAACGAGCTGCCGGACGCCAGCCCGCACAAAGACAAGATGCTCGAGCCCGCCGGAGTCCATCCGTCTCTCCCTGCTTTCCGGACATGACTATACCGGCCGGGGAAGGGCGCGTGTTACCTTCCTCCCCACGCAAGGAGTGGGGAACATGCGACCTCAGGCGGGACAGGCGAGTAGCAACGCCGGACTACGATGACAGGCGTTTGGCTCGACGGGGTGATGAAGGAATGGACGCAGGCGCTTGACGCATATCGCGCTGCGTGGGAGCAGCTGTTTGCCGGGACGCGGGACCTTGTCGATGTCGAAGAAGCGCTCAGGGTGGCGCAGGGTCAGCTTGAAGGGGCGGCAGCCAGGGCCGAGGCGAATGCTTATGGGCCTGATTCATGGCTGGGGGCGGAGGCCGGCGCGGTCCTGGCGGCGATTCCCGATCGACTCGGGCAGATCATCGCGCGGATCGAGCGGATCGAAGGTCTCCTCCGACCGGCGGCCCCGTTCGACGACCTCGGTGAGGCCAAGCCGGCAGGCGGCAAACGGAAGCGCTCGGCGAAGGGAAGCAAAGGGAAGAAGAAAAAGGAACGCAAAAGAGTCGCGGGCGTCGTCGCGAGGCGCACACTACGGCTGCGGCTTGTCGCCCACTTTGTCGTCGATGAGGCCGGTGGTGTTCGTGAAGATGTCGACGGCGTCGTCGAAGGTGCCGGGGAGGATGGCGAGGACGACGGGAGCGGCGTCGATCAGGGCGGTCGCGAGGGGCGACTTGTCGATATCGTCGCGGATGTCGGGCCGGGGGAAGGCGACGAGGGCGATCAACACCACCTGGCAGATGACGACCGCCTTGAGGAAGCCGAACGCGGCGCCGGCCAGGGCATCGACCACGCCGAGGTTCAGGGCGTTGACCATGCTCTTGAGCAGGTAGGCGGCGATCTGCCCGGCGATGATGACGCCGGCCATAATCGCGATGAAGGAGATGAGGTTGGCCAGCGCGACGTTGGAAACGAGTGGGTGCACCTTCGGGAACATGTCGTCGAAGAAGATGCCGGCGACGGGGATGGCGAGGATGACGGCGCAGAGCGAAACGAGCTCGCGCACGAAGCCGTGGCGATAGGCGAGCCATGTGAGGAGGCCGATGATGATAATCAGGACGATGGTCAGCCAATCCATGTGCGCCAGTGAACCCCTCTGCACCTTCGCGTGGAAGGGTCGAAGGTTCAAGGCGATGAGCCGCGCGGGTGCTGCCGATGCGGGCGGTCCCCCACCGCGATAGGATGGCGTCATGACGCCTGACCTGATGGAGATCCTCTGCTGCCCGCTCTGCAAGGGCGACCTGACGCTCGAAGGCCGCGAAGAGCGGGACGGCGAGATCATGGAGGGCAGCCTGGACTGCGCTGCCTGCAACGAGCGCTACCCGATCAACGGCGGCCTGCCTGACCTGCGGCCGCCAGACTTGCGCGAAGGATGATCGACCACCGCACCGGGATGGAGTTTGCGGAGAAGCCGGAGCCGGCCGAGGCGGGCGTGAGCGTAGAGATGGTCGCGCGTGGCCTCGGGTTGCTGGCGGGGGCCGTGGCGTCGATGGCCGCGCTGGTGTCGCTCCGCCGCAGGAGCCGAGGGCTTGGGGGCTTCGCTGCCCTACCGCTGGTGGGTGCGGCGGTGCTCTTTGGGTGGGCGGCAGCGATTCACCTGACGGGTGGGGAGAGGTTCGATGATCATCCCTGGGTGTAGCGGGCCCTCATCCCCGACCCCTTCTCCCGACGGTGCGGGAGAAGGGGCGACGGAGGTCGTTCGGCGCCTCGTAGCGAGGTCTCTCACCAGAGGCGGACGATTCGTTGTGGGAGGCGCTCACTGACGTTCGCGGTACGGATCTGGGGGCCGACGGCCCCGCCCGACGGTGTAGCCCGTGGAAGCGTGATGGATCAGGGGACTGGGGACCCGGGGACCGGGACGATTCGTTGTGGGAGGCGCTCACTTACGTTCGCGGTACGGATCTGGGGGGC
>JAYUAG010000043.1:0-2647 GCA_043741475.1 Thermoflexaceae bacterium
GTGATCGCGGCGCCGCGGAAGGTGACGGTCTTGCCGGCGGAGCGGGCGGTGGCGAGCAGACGAACGCGGCCCACTGGCAGGGCGCGTTCGTCCAGGATCTTCAGGAACTCGCGGCCGACGATGCCGGCGCCGCCGACGATCGTGATGTTGTACGGGTGCATGGCATAGCTCCGGGCCGGGAGGATGGGATCTCAGGGTAGCCCGCGCGGAAACACAGCGCCAACGAAAGAATCGTCGCGGGAGCGTTTCGACCGCGAACCGATCGTGCGCGGCTCTACCGGCGGCTGGCTTCCACCATCGCAGCGCTTGCGCACGCGCGCGCTACTGACCGGGGTAGTCTGTCGAGCCATCGCGGCGCTCGCTGAATGGCGCTACACTGTGCGCGATTCACCACCCTGGAGGGAACCCAATGGCCGCCGCGCCCACACTGACCCCAAGCACTCTCGACCTCTCATGGCTCGACCTTTACGACGAGCCGACCTCGGCAACGCCCGGCAAGCGAGGCCTCACCCTCAAGGAGGTGAACACCGGCCGCTACTCGGACGCCGCCCGCGGTGGCGGCGACATGACCTACCGGATGCGCGGCGCCGTCCCACGTCCGGGCGCCCAGCGCTTCGGCACGAACTATCAGAACAAGGCCGATGTCTGGGCGGAAAACTGCGTCATGCTCTACGAAGAGGCCACGCAGCGGCAGTGGTCCTCGGCGCGGGACATCCCCTGGGACACCCTCCAGCCTCTGCCCGACGAGATCGAGCGGGCGATGTGCCAGCTCTGCACGATGCTGACCGAGGTCGAGTTCATCGCGGGCGACGTGCCCGGCCAGTGGCTGCCCGAGGTCTCCGCCCAGGACTTCGAATGCGGCCTCTTCCTCATGAGCCAGATCATGGATGAGGCGCGCCATACCGATGTCTTCCGCAAACGGGCGCTGGCGAACGGCGGCGGCCTGCTCGCCCAGGGCGCCGGCCTCGGGCTGCGCACCCTCCTCGAAGCGAAGGACTTCACCGAGATGTCCGTGCTGATGCACGTCCAGGCCGAGGGCTTCGTCCAGTCGATGTTCCGCATGGGCGAACTGATCGGCCAGACGGACGCGGACAAGCGCATCTTCCGCATGAGCGCCCAGGACGAGTCGCGCCACCTCGCCTTCGGCGTCATGCACCTGAAGTACGTCCTCGACACGGAGCCACACCGCCGTGAGGAGATCCACCACTACCTGGACAAGGCAGAAGGCGACGCCGCCGGCGGCGGCTCCGGCGATGTGACCTTCCCGCCTGTGTTCGAGTCGCTCTGCATCCTCCTCGGGGGCGGGCCCGACAAGTTCGACGAAGGCGTGCAGAAGTTCCTCCTCCTGCGCAAACGCCAGATCAACGAATACGTGCACCGGCTCACCGTCGCCGGGCTGGGTGACCGCCGCTCGCGCCTCGGCCCGCTGATGGCCGCCTTCGTCGACCCCGAATAGGAAGCGCCAGCACTTAACCGTGGGGCCTGGCGGCGTCGTTCATCCACCACCAGGCAAGGAGAGACCATGTCCACAACCGAGGCACTCGCCGAAACGGCTGCAACACCCGAGATCCCGCAAGAAGCACGCGACCGAGCGCGCGAACTGGGCTGGGACGAGGGCCTGATCGAGTTCGCCCTCGCCCAGGGCCACTCACTCCAGGAGGTCTGGCAGGCGCTGCGCGGCGGAGTCGATGGCACAACGGCCAAGATGTTCCTCGCTGGCGGGCAGATGGTGCGCCCGGACTTCTGGTGGATGAGAGTACCGACGGAGTGGGGCATCCGCGCCCGCGCCAGCGACCCCAGCATGGGCCTCACGATCGGCGACCTGAACGTCGGCACGTACGGGGACGTACCCGACGTCTGGACGAACCGCTCCGAGATCGCCCGCGGCTCGTTCCCATCCAAGATCGTCGAGGATATGGGCTACACGATTTTCGACAAGGCGATCGTGTGGTCCGACAACTGCGTGGCGCTGTATGAGATCGCAATCCGCGACCGCTGGATTTCGGCGACGGATCTCCGCTGGGCGAGTCTCGAGGCGCTGCCCGACGACATCGAGAAGGCCGTCTGCCAGGTGATGACGGAGCAGAGCGACCGCGCCTACTTCGAGGGCGCCCTGCTCAGCGGCTGGCTCCCGAAGATCAGCTACGGCTACCTCGAACTGAAGCTCTTCCTCTCGACCGTGATCTACGACGTCGCCCGCCACAGTGAGGCGTTTCGTAAGCGCGCGCTGGCGAACGGCGGCGGCCTCGGACTGCAGGCGCCAACGGATTATTCGCGCGCCGCCCAGGAGGCGCGCACCTACCCCGAGCTGGCAGCGATCCTCTTCGTCCAGGACAGCATGCTGCTGACGCTCTTCAAAAACGGCCACCTCATCGCCCAGAATCAGCTCGAGCGCGACCTCTATGCCCTCGTCGCGCGCGACCGCCAGCGGCTGATGGACTATCACATCGAGCGGCTGAAGCACTTTCTCTTCAAGATGGGCGACCGCCGCGAAGAACAGAACCTCTACTTCGCCAAGGGCGAACACCACATGGCCAAGGACTGGGCGGACCCCGTGGTGAGCGAACCGCTGGCGATCCTGCTCGGCGGGGGCCGGGAGACGATCGAAGCTGGCCAGGCGAAGCTCGCGGAACTGCGGCGGCTGCAG
>JAYUAG010000044.1:0-2645 GCA_043741475.1 Thermoflexaceae bacterium
CCGACTCAGTCGTCCCGTTCGAGGAAACCGACGAGGCGCTGCGGGAGCCGGGCGAGGCGGCGGTCAGGGCGGGCATGGTGCGCGTCCTCAAGGCGGCAAACCCGGCGGCGAACATCCGCTTCCGGGGCGAGGATGTGCACACCGGCGACCTCGTCCTCCGTGCCGGCCGCGTCGTGCGCGCCTCCGAAGTGGGCGTGCTCGCGAGCCTCGGGCTGCGGGACGTGGCGGTCGTGCGGCGCCCGGTGGTCGCGATCCTGTCGACCGGCGACGAGATCACCGCGCCGGGCGAGCCGCTCCTGCCCGGCCGCATCTACGACGCGAACGCCGCCAGCATCGCCGCCCTCGTCCGCCGCTACGGCGGCGTCCCACGGCTCCTCGGCATCGCCCACGACACCGTGGAAGACCTCACGGCGAAGATCCGCGAAGGACTGGCCGCGGACATGATCGTCACGAGCGCGGGCGTCTCGCGCGGCGACTTCGATGTCGTCAAGGACGTGCTCGCGCGCGAGGGCGCGATCGACTTCTGGACCGTGCGCATGAAGCCGGGCAAGCCGCTCGCCTTCGGCGCCTTCCGCGCGCCAGACGGCCGGAGCGTGCCCCACCTTGGCCTGCCGGGCAATCCCGTGAGCTCGATGGTCGCCTTCGAATTGTTTGGGCGCCCGGCGATCTTTACGATGCTCGGTCGCGACGACTGGCAGCGCCCGGTGATCCGCGCGATCACCCGTGACGAGGTGCGCAACGTCGACGGACGCCGCTTTTACGCCCGCTGCATTGTGAGTCTCGGCGAAGACGGCCGCTACTACGCCGACCTCACCGGCCCCCAGGGGAGCGGCATCCTCACCAGCATGAGCGCCGCGAACGCCCTCACCATCATCCCCGAGGACGTCCTCACGGCCATGCCCGGCGAGGAGATCGACGTCATGATGCTGGACTGGGAACATGCGCCTTAGGGGGAGTTGGCTAACCCGCACGGGCGCAGCTATCGTGTCCCTGTTCTTCACCGGGGGGCCTGTATGCGATTCTTCAAACGCGGGATGAACGATCCCGTCCGCGCTACCGCTCAGGTTATCGCCAGCTCGCAGCCACCACGCGCCACTGCCGGGAACTGCCGAATGACGCTGGTCATCCAGGCCGATGGGATGGCCCCCTACGAATGCAAGGTCCATGAGTGGGTTGTGGCAACCAGCAAGTGGCCCTATGCGGGCGAGCGGCTGCCAGTCAACATTGACCGAAGCGACCCGAGGAAGGTCAAGATCCTCTGGGATGAGGTTCCGACGGGAGCCGACCTCGCCCACGATCAGGCGCAGGCCATCATCGAGGGGTTGCAGACGACTCCGGGTAGCGACGCTACTGGAGCTGACCTGGCGGCGCAGATCGGCCAGCTGTTCGCGAGCCCCGCAGACGCCGGCGCCGAACCAGCGGCCCCAGGAGGAGGCGGGAACAGCGGACACGGGCCGGCCGTCGCGAGACTGAAGGATCTCTTCCCCGGTGCGACTGTGGAGGTCCACTCGAGCAGCGGGGAACTCGGCCCCGAACAGGTAGCGAAGCTGGAACGCGCCTTCGGCATGGATATGGATGGCGACGGCATCGTCGGAGGTGGTGTTGTCCCTGAGACGGGCCGCGACGAGGTGGCGCAGCTCGAGCGCCTCGCCTCCCTGCGCGAGTCCGGCGCGCTCACTGACGAAGAGTTCCGGGCCGCCAAGCGCAAGGTCCTTGGAGGCTGACCCGTCCGGTGGCGGATCCGTCCGCCACGTGCATCGAGTCCTGTCCGGCAAGGCAACTGTTAGTTATCGTTCGCGCCACAGTCCCGAGGTGATAGTCATGGCTCGCGATACGCTCGTCCCAGAAAAGTTCGGCCCGCTGCAGGCCGTGCGGGTGCTCTCCACCGGTTCTGTGATCGCGCAGCCCTTCGCCGCCGCCGTCGCCGCGCAGATGGGCGCCGAGGTGATCCAGGTTGAGAACGCACACGTCGAAGACGCGTGGCGGAGTATCGGCCTCAAGCTGCCGATGAAGGACGGCTCCGGCGCGGTAGGCACGAGTTGGCTCGCGGAACGGCGCAACGAATTCAACGTCACCCTCGACATGAGCACGCCGGAGGGCAAGGAGCTCTTCCTCAAGCTCGCCGAGCGCGCCGACATCTGGATGGAGAGTTCCAAGCCCGGGTCTTATGCGAAGTGGGGCCTCGACGACGCGACCGTGCTCGCGCGCAACCCGCGACTCGTGATCTGCCACGTCTCCGGCTACGGCCAGAGCGGTGACCCCGATTACCTTCACCGCGCCAGCTACGACATGATCGGGCAGGCCTTCGGCGGCTCGATGTACCAGACGGGCTTCCCCGACCCCATGCCGCCGACCCGCGCCGCGCCCTGGACGGCAGACTACATCACCGCGCTCTACTGCCTCTCGTCGTCGCTGGCGGCCTACATCCACGCGAAGGAGACGGGCGTCGGCCAGGTGATCGACCTCGCCCAGTTCGAAGCGGTCCACGCCGTCCTGGCGGGGACGATGGTGGAATGGTTCCACCTCGGCTCTGTCCGCGAACGCAGCGGCAACGCCTCGCCCGCCTTCCAGCCCTACGATGTCTTCAAGGCGAAGGACGGCAGCGTCGTGATCGCAGCGCCGGCGGTAACGATATTCGACAAGCT
>JAYUAG010000045.1:0-14145 GCA_043741475.1 Thermoflexaceae bacterium
CGCCGATGTCGAGCCACGTCTCGCCCGGCTCGACGAGCGCGAGCAGCTGGTCGAGCGCGGGCTCGCCCGTGCGACGGGGGTCGGCGCGGAAGGCCTCGGCCACGGGGCCGTAGAAGTCCTGGCCGTCGGGGGCCTCGCGCAGCCTCGCGACCTGCTCGCGGTCGGCGCCTACGCGCGCTCTCCAGGCTGCGAGGAGCGTTTGGGGCGTAGGCCGGAGCGGGTCGTCCATGGCACGGAGTTTGGCGGCGAACGCTGACTCCATCAAGTGGACCGCAGGGTTGACGTTCTTTCAAAGTAAGTCTAGCCTAATGTCAGAGATTAGTTACTCCACCGCGCAGGACAGCGTCATGACGTTCTCTTTCCTGATTACGCTCCGCGAAGGCGTGGAGATGGCGCTCATCGTCGCCATCCTCCTTGGCTATCTCCGCTCCATCGGCGAGCGGCGGCGGTTCGGCGCGATCTGGGCGGGTGTGGGCGTGGCGGCGGCGGTGTGTATTGCCATCGGCGCCGGTCTCGAAATCGCCTCGCACGAACTGGACAAGCGCGTGGTCGAGGCGATCGAAGGCTTCACGATGATTTTCGCCGTCATCGTCCTCACAGGTATGGCTTTCTGGATGAAGCGCCAGGCGGCGGGCCTTTCGAAGGGGCTCCGGGCCGGAGTCGATCGGGCGCTGAGCCGGGGGTCGGTGGTCGCGCTCGTCCTGCTGGCGGCGACGTCCGTGGGGCGCGAAGGCCTGGAGACCGTCCTCTTTCTCTTCGCCGGGTCGGCCTCGGACAGCTCGGGGTTGCGCTTCGTGCTGGGCGGCGTGCTCGGGTTCGCGGTCGCGGCGGTGTTTGGTACAGCGTTCTACCACGGTTCGCGCCGGTTCCCGCTGAAGCGCTTCTTCCAGGTCTCGGGCGCGCTTGTGCTGATGCTTGCGGCAGGCCTGCTGGCGAACTCTGTGGTGAAGCTGTACGAGGCGGCGATCATCACGAACCTCGGCAACCGCCCCTGGGACACCGAAAGCTTCATCTCCATGACCTCGGAGCTGGGGAAGTTCCTCGGCACGTTGCTGGGCTACGACTCCGCCCCCTCCGTGCTCCAGATCGTGCTGTATTGGGGGTACCTCGTGCCCGTCCTCCTGTTGTTCTTCCTCCCACCAGGGCTGTTGCGAAGCCGGGGGAGTCCCGCCGCCACGCCCATTGCCAGCCGTTGAACAAACCCGGGCACTCGCCCATCCTAATCCGTCTGAGGTAATGTCCCCATGCGCGCTTCCCGAGCCTTCGCCCTGAGTCTTTCCCTTGCCGCCGCGACAGTCGTCACCGCCTGTAGTGACGGCGAACCGCGCCGGGTCATCCAGATCTCGCAATCGAACGACGCATGTTCGCCGTTAGAGATCGGTGTACGCACGGGCGAGAAGGTGAAGTTCGAGATCAAGAATGAAAGCTCGAAGGACCGGGAGGTCGAAGGGATCGAGGGGACGAAGTTGGAAGAGGTCCTCGTGCCCGCAGGCAAGACGCGCTCGGTGAACTACACGGCCCCGAAGCAAGAAGGCACGCAGAAGCTCAAGTGCTACACGCCGGGTGGGGCCTCGACCATCATCGAAGTCACGGTCGGCGCAGCCGTCCCGAGTTAAGGGACGTTGCCCGCGGGTCTGCTACGATCAGGGCACACACACCGTCAGGGGAATCGATGGCCACCAGGAATCCGCAGGAACCGTTCACGCGCATCTCCGTCGCCGAAGCGAAAGAAAAACTGGATGGCGGCAAGGCCGTCATGGTCGATGTCCGCAACCCGGAGGAGTACGTCGAGGTCCACGCGAAGGGCGTGCGGCTCATCCCCGTCAACACCGTCCTGAGCGAAATCAAGCAGATTCGGGACTACGCGGGCGACAAAGAGGTGCTGTTCATCTGCAAGTCGGGCCAGCGCTCGGCACTGGCCGCGGAATACGCGTCCGCCGGTGGAATCAACGACATCGAGATGTACAACGTCGAAGGCGGCACCACCGCATGGGTCGAGGGAGGCCTCCCCACTGGCGACTGACGCTGAGCAGTGCTCCTGGACCTGCCCGGCGGAATCGCTCGCGAGACTGTTGACCGCCCGGTAAACCCGCCTATCCTATGCGCGTGCGCCAGCCCCGCCATGACACAAGGGGCCGCCACGCACAGGAGGGGATCTATGAAGAAGCGTAGGAGCAGCCCGCTGCTCTACCTGTTACTGGCCGCACTCGCGGTCGTCGCCCTTGGCTTCGCCGCCTGTGGCGACGATGACGATAGCAAGAGCGGCAGCACTAAAACGGTCGCAGGCGTAACCGATGCCGGCCTCAAGGCGGCCGGGTTCAAGACGATCACGATCGACGCGAACGGCACGATCAAGATCGGTATTTCGAGCGCCCTTTCGGGCGACGTGAAGGGCCTGGGCGTGCCCATTGCCGACTCGGCGGCGGCGGCCGCTGAGGGCGTGACGATCAAGGGCCACAAGATCGAAATCCTTCGTGAAGACGACCTCTGTTCGCCAGAAGGCGGACCGGCCGCCGCCGATCGCCTCGTCGGCAAGGGCATCGTCGCGGCCGTCGGCCCGATTTGCTCCGGCGGGACGCGGGCCTCGCTCCAGATCTACGACAAGGCCGGGATCGTCCACATTTCGCCCTCGGCGACTGCGGGCGACCTGAGTTCGCCGACACGTGCGGAAGGCCCGTACGCAACGTTCTTCCGCGTGCCGGTGTTGAACGCGGACGAAGCGCGTGAACAGGCGAACTTCGCCTTCGACACGCTTAAGGCGAAGAAGGCGTTCGTCATCTTCGATACGGACGACTACGGCAAGGATCTCGCGGCTTCCTTCCAGACTTCGTTCAAGGCGAAGGGCGGCACGATCGTCGGTTCGGCCACCGGCTACGAGAAGAAGCAGACCGACTTCACGTCGGTGATTGCCGCGATTAAGTCGGCGAAGCCGGATGTGGTCTACCAGGCCGGCTTCTTCGCGGAGGCGACGCCGTTCCTGCAGCAGCTGCGCAAAGACGCAGACACGAAGTCCATCCCCTACATCGGCGGCGACGGCGTCAAGAACGACGAGCTGCTGACGGGGGCGAAGGACGCAGCCGAAGGCGCCTACCTGGCGCTGCCGGGCGCGCCGGGTTCCGAATTCGCAACTTACGCCAAGAAATATGCCGCCTTCACCAAGGGCAAAGAGAGCGACGCCGATGGCGCCACCTTCGGCGCTGAGGCCTACGACGCGATGACGACCCTGATCAAGGCGATTGAAGCCTCGGCCAAGGACGACGGTGGCAAGCTCACGATCGATACCCGCGCGCTTCGCGACGCCGTCGCCAAGAGTGACTTCGCCGGGGCCTCGGGCCAGGTGAAGTTCCTCAGCAACGGCAACCGCGCCGGCGCAACCGTACGGCTCTTCAAAGTCGTCGGTGGCAAGTACGTCGAGCTCAAGGCGGGCGCCAAGTAGCCGCCGCCGGAGGCTAAACGAAAGTTGACAAAACGGGGGAGAGCTGGTCATCAGTTCTCCCCCGTTTCCTTGCCAAGCCCCGAGGCCCATTCGATGACGCTCTTGTTTCTCGCCCATGGGAACGCCGAGTTCTGGTCCGACCAGCTCGTCAGCGGTCTGACGACAGGGAGCATCTACGCCCTCATCGCGCTCGGCTACACAATGGTCTACGGCGTCCTGCAGCTCATCAATTTCGCTCACGGCGAGGTGTTCATGGTGGGCGCATTCGCCGGCTACGGCGTCATCGTTGGCCTGGGCGGTGACGAAATCACAGGCGGGATGGTGGCGGTGGCAATCCTCCTCGCGATGCTGGCGGCGGCCGTTGCCTCGGCGGCGACATCTGTGACGATCGAGCGAATCGCCTACCGGCCGCTTCGTCGCGCGGGGCGGCTGGCGCCGCTGATCAGCGCGATCGGGGTAAGCGTCTTCCTCAGCCACCTCGTCGAAGACGTCTTCCTGGACGGGCGGCAGCGTTTCTATCCGCAGATCTTCCCGAACGGTCACCTTATTGCGGGCCCAGTCACGATCTCCTACATCCAGATGTTCCTGATGGGCTCGTCGCTCGTGATGATGGCTAGCCTTTACCTCGTCGTGCAACGAACGGGGGCAGGGCGGGCCATCCGCGCCGTCGCCGAGAACCGCGAGAACGCCTCGCTCATGGGCATCAATGTGGACCGCGTCATCGTCATTACCTTCATCCTCGGCGCGATCATGGCGGGCTTCGCGGGCGTGCTCTACGGCCTCTTCCTCAGCGCCATCCGCGGGAGCATGGGCTTCATCCCCGGGGTCAAAGCGTTCACGGCGGCCGTGCTTGGCGGCATCGGCAGCATCCCCGGGGCGGTCGTCGGGGGCTACACTCTCGGCATCGCCGAGACAGTCGGGCGCGAGGCGCTGAACGAGATACCCGGCGTGAACCTGCCGAACGAATGGAAGGACGTAGTCGCCTTCGCGTTGCTCGTTGTCATCCTCGTCCTCAGGCCCACCGGAATCTTCCGCCAGCGGGAGACGAAACGTGCTTAGGCAACAGGTGGCTGCAGTTCGCTCGCCGCTGGTGCGTGCCCGCGAGGCCACCTGGGGCCAGCTGCCGGCGTGGATCCGGCCGTTCGTTTGGTTCGCACTGGCGCTCCTGGCGCTCGTGATACCACCGTTCAGCGACCCAACCTGGATGCGGATGCTCTTCCTTGTCGGGCTCTACACGACGCTCGGGCTCGGCCTGAACGTCGTCGTGGGCATGGCGGGGCTGCTGGATCTTGGGTTCGTCGCCTTCTTCGCGACGGGGGCATATACCGTCGCGATCCTGGGGTCACCCGCATCACCGCGATTCGATGGCATGACGAACTACTGGCTGCTTCTGCCGCTCGCCGTCGGCGTCGGGGCCGGCGTTGGCGTCCTGCTCGGCCTGCCGGTGTTGCCATTACGCGGCGACTACCTCGCGATCGTTACCCTCGGATTCGGCGAAATCATCCGCATCTGTGCGGTGAACATGAACGACTGGACGAACGGGTCCTCCGGGCTTTTCGACATCGTCAAGCCCGAACTCGGCTTCCGCACGATCGACGACGTGAAGGGCTTCTACGCGCTCGTGCTGGTCGCGGCGCTCGTCGTCTGGTTCGTCACTTCGCGGCTGCGTGATTCAGGCGTCGGCCGCGCCTGGGAGGCGATTCGCGAGGACGAAGACGTAGCCGCCGGGATGGGCATCAATACGACGCGCTACAAGCTCATGGCGTTCTCCGTCGGGGCCGCCTGCGGGGCCCTGGGCGGCGCCATTTATGCGCCCTTCATCGACTTCGTCGCGCCCCAGTCGTTCACGCTCATCGTTTCCATCAACGTCATCGCGCTCGTGATCATCGGCGGCATGGGGAGCACACAGGGCGTGGTGGTCGGGGCGCTCATCCTGATCGGCGTCCCCGAGTTGTTGCAGTTCCGGGAGACGGAGCAGTTCCTTTCGCACATGGGCTGGCTGCGGTCGACGCTGAACGGAGGCATCGACGGGCTGAACTGGCTAACGCACCTCGACCTATCCCAGCTACCGCCGGCGGAAAAGTGGGGCGAAGAGCTGGCGCTTTACCGTTTCGTCGTCTACGGGTTACTGCTCGTGCTGGTGATGGTGCTGCGCCCGGGCGGCCTGTTCCCTGCGAAGCGCCGTTCGCTTGTCTTCGAGACGCCCCGCGAGGTCGAGAAGGCCAGCGCCGTCACGCCCAAGGAGGGCCGCTGATGCGCGCCGCCGAGCTGGAAGTCCGGGGCCTCGGGATGCGGTTCGAGGGGCTCGCTGCCCTCACAGAGATCGACCTGAGTGTCCCGGCGGGCGAGATTCGGGGCCTGATCGGACCGAACGGCGCCGGAAAGACCACCTTGTTCAACTGTCTGACAGGCTTCTACCGCCCGACGAGCGGCGAAGTGGCCATCGACGGCCAGCGCATCGACGGGTTGGAGCCGCACGAGGTGAGCAACCTTGGCCTCTCGCGGACATTCCAGAACATCCGCCTGTTTTCGAACATGACGGCGATCGAAAACGTGCTCGTGGGTGGCCACACGCACCGGGTGGACTCGGCCCTGAGACGCCCGCGGCGGCCGGGCGCGAACGGGCTCCTGAACACCGTCCGCGGCGCGCCGGGCGTCCCCTACGCCGTCCGCGACGTCCTGCTCGAAATCGGCGCTTCGATCGGGAGGCCGCCGGGCGCGCGGCGCATCGAGCGAGAGGCCGTGGCCCGTGCCCGCTTCCTCCTGACAGATGTGGGGTTGACCGGCAGGGAAGACATGATCGCGCGCAACCTTCCCTACGGCGACCAGCGGCGGCTGGAGTTGGCTCGAGCGCTGGCTACGCGGCCCAAGCTGCTTTTGCTCGACGAACCCACCGCCGGTATGAATCCGCAGGAGAGCGGGATGATGATGGGCCTCATCCGCCGCATCCGGGACGACTTCGAGACGACCATCGTCCTGATCGAGCACCAGATGCGGGTCGTGATGGGCGTGTGCGAGCAGATCACCGTGCTCGACTACGGGCGCAAGATTGCCGAAGGAACGCCCGCCGAAGTGCAGCGCGATCGCGTCGTAATCGAGGCGTACCTCGGGACGCGCGCCGCCGGGGGCGACCATGGCGCTCCTTGAACTCGACGGTCTGGTGGCGGGTTACGGCGGGATCACCGCCGTGAAAGGGATCGACCTCACGGTCGACGAGCACGAGATCGTCACCCTCATCGGCAGCAACGGCGCCGGCAAGTCGACCACGCTGCGGGCGATCTCGGGGCTGGTGCGGGCGCGAGCGGGGGCGATCCGCTTCGCCGGCAAGGCCATCGACCGCCTCAAGCCGCACGAAATCGTCGCGCTCGGGGTGTCCCAGGTGCCCGAAGGACGCGGCATCTTCAGCCGCCTGAGCGTCATGGAGAACCTCGCGTTGGGAGCGTTTCAGCGCAAGGATGGGGGCATCAAGGAGGATACGGAGCGGGTCTTCACCCTCTTCCCGCGGCTCCGCGAGCGCGCCTCACAGGCCGCGGGGACGCTCTCGGGCGGGGAGCAACAGATGCTCTCCATGGGCCGGGCGCTGATGGCGCGGCCGAAGCTGCTGCTGCTCGACGAACCGTCGATGGGGCTCTCGCCGATCCTGGTAGACACGATCTTCGCCACCGTCCGCCAGATCCGGGAGCAGGGCGCGACGATCCTCCTCGTCGAGCAGAACGCGGCGATGGCGCTCGACGTAGCGGACCGCGCCTACGTCATCGAATCGGGAACGATCGCACTGCAGGGGAGCGGCGCCGACCTGGCGAAGGACGACAACGTGCGCCGGGCTTACCTGGGCGAGCTGTGAGCGAACCCACTGAGCGCTTCGTCGAACTGCCAGCGGGCCTGTTTCGCCTCCTCGAATGGCCAGGCGCGGGCGAGACCGCCGTCTTCCTTCATGGCCTCACTGGCCTCGCCAGTGTCTGGCGGGAGACGATCGCCGAACTGGGCGCCGGGCGCCCGCCGTGCATCGCCCTGGACCAGCGTGGCCACGGCGACAGCCCCGCGCCGGCCGGCGGCTACGCGGTCGGGGATTTCGTTGGTGACACGGTCGCGCTGATCGAAACGCTTGGCGGAGGCCCGGTGCGCCTGGTCGGCCACTCCATGGGGGCGCGCGTGGCGCTGGTGACGGCGGCGCGCAGACCGGACCTCGTCCGCTCGGTCGCCATCATCGACATCGGGCCGGAGGCGTGGAAGACAAACTGGCGGGAGACCGCCGCCGCCATCGACCGCATGCCGGCGAGCTTCACGCGGGATGAGGCAGTCGCCTACTTCACACGCAGCCGGCCGACGCCGGCGGAACGGGTCGCCGGGTACCTGGAGCGCCTTCGGGAAACGGAGAGCGGGCGGCTGACCTGGCGCGGCAACCCGGAGGCCTTCAAGCGGACGGTCGTCTCTCACCGCTCGCGCAACTTCTGGCGCGAGTGGGAGGGACTGGGCGTACCGGCCATGTTGGTGCGGGGCGGGGATTCGAACGAGCTTCGACCTCGGGTCGCCGCTGAGATGAGACGGCGCAACCCCAGCGTCCGGTTCCGCGAACTGGACGGCGTGGGCCACAACGTCCCGTTGCTCGCGCCCGCAGCGCTCGCCCGTGAGCTGCGCGAGTTCTGGGACGCTAGCCTTTTCCCCACGGATAGCACTTCTGCCTCTCCCGGCTCCACAGGGCCGGGAGGATAGTTTCAGCAGCATGACGCTCGATGGTCGCGCCACGCGGACGCTCAAAAGCGTCCTTCGCGAAGGTAGGTCGGGCCTGGGCCATGTTGAGTGCCGAGAGCCGAGTCGCGAGTTCCGAGCGCCGAGGAGAAAGTCCCATATGGACGGTTCCGTGGTATCGTGAGAGATACCCACATCTTCATAGCGAGGACTGTCGTGAAAGTCGTCCAGATGACCATGCCGGAGCCGCTTCTTCAGCGGCTAGACCGCTGCGCTACCGAACGCGCGGAGACGCGCTCGTCCTTCATCCGCGCCGCGATCGAGCGCGAGCTACGCCGCATTGAGAACGCTGAGTATGATCGCCAGTTTCGCGAGAGCTACGAGCGCATGCCAGTGACAGCCGCCGAAGAGCGCGAACTGCGGGACTGGGAGTCCATTCAGGCGCCGCTCCCGGATGAAGACTGGAGCGATTGGGAGTGAAGCAAGGCGACATTTATTGGTGTCTCTTCCCAGGCGGGGAGCGACGACGCCCGGCCGTATTGCTCAACCGCAACGGCTCGATCCCGCACCTCTCGATGATCACTGTCGCGCCGATCACTCGCTCAATGCGGGGCATCCGTTCGCATGTGCGACTCGGGCCTGACGACGGGTTGGCGGCTGACTGTGAAGCCAAGCTGGACACGCTCCACTCGCTCGCGAAGGAACGAATCGAGCGATACGTCGGTCATCTCAGCGCCGCCAAACTCCAGGAGGTCGCCCAGGCGCTCAGCTACGCGTTCGCGCTCGAATCCTTGTCACTCGGCGAGGATTGACCTCGGACCGCGGAATCGAAGACGCGCGCCGACGGACTCAACCGTGGCAGAAACGCTAGCCAGGCGGTGGCGCGGGGAAGGCGCGCTCGCGGCCGGTGCTTGGCCGAAGCGAAGGCTTCACCCGGCCGGCCGCATGAAGCGTGGCCTTTCTACGCGAGTATCGTGGTAACGATGCGTTCGACCTGCTTGAGGTGCGGCCGTTCATGGGGAGCCAGCCACTCCGCATAGGACAGCACGGTCCGCTCGAGTACCTTACCCGCGCCCGTCACTGTGGCCGCGCGCAACCAGCCTTCGCGCGGCACTGACGACAGGAGTGCCAGGAGGTCCGCACGCTGCTCGGAGAAAGAGCGAAACGAAGGCCCGAATTCCAGTTCGAGATAGTCCGTCTTCTTGATCCAGGCGCGGGGATTGACTGCTCGCAGGGTCGGCCTGTCCTGGGCGATCATCGCGGCGACGCAGTTGCCCCAGACGTCAGCACAGGCGCGCAGATGGGCAAGCACGTCGTTCGCCGACCACTCGTCGTGGTCGGGTTTGGTACGCAATTGACCTGGCGTGAGACCGGCGGCAAGCGCGGCGAGGCGCGGGGGCGTCTCTGCAAGCAGCGTCAGAACCTGCTCGATCGTGAGTGTGCTGCTGGGCACGCGACGTCGTCCTTTCGCTCGCTCCGACTCGCGGCTGGTTGCCGAGCAGGGATTCGAACCCCAACCCTGGGCTTCAAAGACCCGTGTGCTACCGTTACACCACTCGGCAGGGCGTGGTCATAGGGTAGCGGGAGTGGGAGTGCCGAGTCGAGCGGGATTCGCTGCGAGTGACGGGGTATCGGAGTGTCGGAAGCCCGTGTGCGTCAGGCGGGCTCTTCGTCCTGGGTGGGGATGTCGGGGCCAATCAGGCCGTGCTTCGAGGAGTACTTCTCCACGAGGACAATCATCGCGACGAACGGGAGAAACGCGCCCGCGGCGATCAGCGCCCAACCGCTGGGGATGATCGCGAGGAGGATAGCCGAGGCCGCCGTGAAGCCCATCCCGATGATCGAGATGATGCGGCCGGCGAGCACCCAGGGGGTGACGGGCGTCTTCATAGGGGACATGTTCGGGCGGAGCCGGGCGAGCGTCCACCGGTGGCGCGGTCGGCGGCCTTCGGCGTATAGTTGAACCCGCGGGCGGAAGTAGCTCAGTGGTAGAGCGCCTCCTTGCCAAGGAGGAGGTCGCGAGTTCGACCCTCGTCTTCCGCTCCAATCCCGCGTCTGAAGAGCCCGCCTCGCGCGGGCTTTTTGCTTGTCCGAGGGTGGGAGCAGGGTGTTTACGCTCGCCGCTGTGATGCCGCGTGCGTAGCATCGCGCACATGGATCTCGAACCGCTTCCGAATACGATCGCTGAGTTGGTCGTCGGGGAGATGCGCCGGCTGGACGTGCCCGGCGTGACCGCGGGCGTGGTCTGGGGCGGCCACTATTACGCGCAGGGCTTCGGCGTGAACTACCTCGCGCGCCCCCGCGAAGTCACGCCGCACACGCTCTTCCAGGTCGGCTCCACCTCCAAGACGTTCACGGGGACGGCGGCGATGATCCTCGTCGACGAGGGGCGGCTGGATGTGGAGGCGCCGGTGCGGCGGTACCTGCCGGCTTTCCGGCTGAAGTCCGAGCCCGACACCGCCGCCCTGACGGTGCGCCACCTCCTCACCCACCACGGCGGCTGGGCGGGGGACTACTTCAAGGACATGGGCCGCGGTTCGGACGCGCTGGCGCTGATGTGCGAAAAGATGGCCGACGCGCCCCAGATTTCGCCTGCCGGGTTCGCCTTTAGCTACAGCAACGCGGGCTTTAACGTGCTCGCCAGGATTGTGGAGGTGGCCAGCAGCGAGGAGTTCGAGGAGTTCATCTCGCGCCGGATCCTGCAGCCGCTGGAGATGAGCGAGACTACCTACTTTCCGGAGGACGCGATCCTGCATTCGGTCGCCGTCGGCCATGCGCGGGTGGGCGCCCAAGTCGTGCCGTCGAGCCGCTGGGCGATCTCGCGGAGTATCGCCGGCAGCTCGGGCATCGTCTCTTCCGTGCTCGACCAGCTGCGCTACGCGGCGTTTCACCTCGGCGATGGGACCGCTCCATCGGGCGAGCGGCTGCTGAGCGTGGCCGGGCTGCGGGCGATGCAGTCCGTCCAGGCGCCGGCGGGCAGCATGTGCGACGACTTCGGGCTCTCGTTCATGATCGACCACGTGCCGGGAGCGGACGTGGTGAAGCATGGAGGCTCGATCAGCGGGCAGCTCTCTTCGTTCGAGTTCGTGCCGGCGCGCGGATACGGGTGCACGGTGCTCACGAACGCCGAGGACGGCCGCGAGTTGAAACAAAAGGTGGCGGACGCGTGCCTCCGCCACTTCACCGGCCTGGAGCGCCCAATCCCGGCGCCCGACCCGTCGCTGAGCGCGCGACACGGCGAGGTCGCCGGGCACTACGTGCAGCGCCTCGCCGACCTCGATGTGAGGGCTGACGGAGACGGGCTGCAGATCACGCTGAAGGCGCCGCCGTGGCTTGTCACCGTGCGCGACCGCGCGGAGACGGCTGTCGAGACCTTCCGGGCGGCGCTCTTTGCGCCCGACCGGGCCGTCGTGCTCGACGGTGGCCGTCGCGGCGAGACCTGCGAGTTTCTCCGCGGAAGTGATGGGGCGGTGACCTTTATGCGCTGGGATGGCCGGCTGTCGCGCCGGCAATGACCGGGGTCTCGACCGCTGATCCGATGCGCGGCCTGCGCCGCGCGACGTACGCCGCAATGCTCTGCATCGGACTGTACGCTGGTGGCCTCGGCCCGGCACTGGAGACGTTCGCCAAGGACCTGCACGTCTCGCTCGACACGGCCGGGCTGCTGGTGAGCGGGATCTTCGCGGGGTCGATCACGACCTCGACGCTCGTAGCGGCGAGGTTGCACCGATTCAGTCAGCGGCGTCTGGCGGTCACAGGAGCGGGGCTGATCGCCGTGGGACTGGCCGGCCTGGCGGTGGCGCCGGCGTGGTGGACGGCGATCCTGGCGGCGGTGTTCCTTGGCCTGGGCGACGGGCTCGCCGTCTCGTCGGCGCACGCGCTGGCGGCGCGAGCGGGGCCAGACCCAGCGCTGAACATCAGCCGCATCAACCAGGCGTTCGCCGTGGGCGCGATGGCCGGTCCCGCATTTTCGGGCGTCGTGCTGACGGTGAGCGACGAGCGTTGGCCGATATTCCTGATGATCGCGGTCGCATCTGCCGTCACCGGCGGCTGGTTGTGGCGCTGCGCGGAGCCACAGGCGCTGGAGGGGCCGCGGGGTGCGGGCGCGGCGTCCGCAATCCCGCATGGCGCGGTTGCCTGGTTGATGGGGGCGCTTCTGTTCCTCTACGTGGGCGCGGAGGTGGGGTTGGGCTCGTGGACCACGTCCTACACTCGCGAGGCGTCGGACGCGTCGCTGCTCGGCGGGGCGCTGGTGACGAGCGCGTATTGGGGCGCTCTCTGGCTGGGGCGCCTTGCGAGCGGGCGCGCGCTGTCGCGAGGGCGGACGCCGGGGGAACTCCTGGCTGCGGCGCTGGTGGGCGGCGTCGTGGGCAGCGCGGTGCTTGCTGGCGGAGGGTCGGTGTTCGCGATCGGGGCGCTGGCGGCGGCGTTCACGGGCTTCTGCTTCGGCCCGATTTGGGCGTCGGCACTCGCGATCGGCGCCGCAAACGGGCGGTCGAACGCACCGGCCCTGCTCGTGACACTGGGGAATGCGGGCGGGATCGTGTTGCCCTGGCTGCAGGGCCGCATCCTGGTGGACGGCGGCGCGCGGGCGGGGATCGCGCTTACAGCGGTGCTCTGTTTGGCGATGCTCGGGGTCGCCGCGATCGCGCGGACCCGTGGCGGGGTGGCGGCGGGAGCGATGGCTGTCGATATTCGCGAGTAGTGGCGAGCGCCTCACGCCGTCCACCAACAAGCTGGCGAAAGGCGACCCGAATGTCCGATACCCCCAGTTCAGCCACTCCCCCGGGCTGGTATCACGCCCAGGGCGACCCGGACGGCACGGCCCGCTACTGGGATGGCAGCGCGTGGATCGGAAGCCCACAGCAGGCCGGCGCCGTGGGCGTGGCCGCGCCAATGGGCGGGCCAGGGAACCGCGACCAACTCGCTGCCCTCGGCCTGACCCTCGCCGAGCCGTGGCCGCGCATCGGCGCGCGCCTGATCGACGGCTTGATTCTGATCGTGGTCGCCTTTCCCATCGCGCTCGCCGTAGTCGGGTCCGCTACCTCCACCCGCGGAGTACTGGTGGCGGCTGTATTCCTTGCCATCGCAGGCGTCGTTTACGAAGTCGGCATGATCGCCCTTAAGGGCGCGACACTCGGCAAGATGGCCGTGGGCATCCATGTCGTCACCGTCGAGGGCCTGAATCCGCCCGGGTGGGGCCCCGCCATCCTCCGTTGGGTGGTCTCGCTCGTGAACATCATCCCCGTCATCGGGGGCTTCATCTTGCTCATCATCTGGATTGTCTCGCTCGTCTTCCTGTTCAGCGACCCACGCCGTCAGACGGTCTTCGACAAGGTGGCGAAGACGTACGTGGTGCGAAACTGACGGCGCGGCGAACGCTCCTCGACGTAGGTCGACCGATTCCGTGCCGCGCGCCGTCCCGCCCTCACCCCCAACCCCTCTCCCGCTGGCGCAGGAGAGGGGCGCCTCGTTCTTGGCCGGGCGCCTGAAGCTAAGCTGGTGTGGCGATGGCGCTACTGAAGCGAACGCACGAACGATTCACTAAACACGCCGCGATAGACCTCGGCGACCGGGCCCTTCATCCGCAGGTCGAAGGTCGCGGAGACGTCGATTCGCAGCGAGCCGCCGGGCGCCTTGACCGTGACCGGGCTCTTCACCAGCCCGAGCCGCACGGCCGCGCTCGCGGTGGCGCAGGCCGAGGAGCCCGAGGCGAGGGTCTCCCCTGCGCCCCGCTCCCAGATGAGAATGAAGAGTTCGTGCTCCCCCGTGGGGACGGCGAGCTGGACGTTGGTGCGGCGGGGGAAGATCGGGTGGTTTTCGAGCGCTGGGCCGAGCGCGAGCAGTTCCGCGCGCGACCAGGACTGATCTTCGGGACGGAAGACGACGCAGTGCGGGTTGCCGACGCTGACGCCGGTGAACAGCAGGTCGCGGCCGGCGGCGGAGATGGGCTGCTGGATGAGTTCCGGGACTCTCAGCGAACAGGGGAGCGCACGCGGCCGGAAGGTCGCCGTGCCCAT
>JAYUAG010000046.1:0-6249 GCA_043741475.1 Thermoflexaceae bacterium
CCGTCAAACGGGCGAAGGCGCAGACGTGCGCGGTTTCCCCAGCACCCGCCTGCGCGTAGGCTCCGCGGCACACCTGAAGGAGTCCCACCATGGTCCTCAACGACGGCTGGCTCAACCTCACCTCGGAGGTCGCGATCGAGCCGAGCTGCCGATCATCGACCCTCACCACCACCTCTGGGACTACCCCACGAGCCGCTACGTGCTCGAAGAGATCGTCGCGGACACGAGCACGCATAACGTGCGCCAGACCGTGTTCATCGAATGCAGCGCGATGTACCGCGCCGACGGGCCGGACGAGTTCAAGCCGGTCGGTGAGACGGAGTTCGTGCAGGGAATCGCGGCGATGAGCGCCTGCGGGCGCTACGGTGAGACGCGCGTGGCCGCGGGCATCGTGGGCACGGCCGACCTGCGGCTCGGCGACCGGGTAGCGCCCGTGCTGGAGGCGCAGATTGCCGCGAGTCCGAACCGTTTCCGGGGCGTGCGTCACCGTGCGTCGTGGCCGGAACGACGGGCGATACCCGCGGGGCAACCAGCGCCGATGGACCATCTGCTCCTCGACTCGGAGTTCCGCAAGGGCTTTCGCCACCTGCGGACGCACGCGCTCACGTTCGAAGCGTGGCTCTTCCACCCCAACATCCCGGACGTGGCAGACCTCGCGCGCGCGTTTCCGGAGACCACGATCATCCTCAATCACCTGGGTGGGCCGATCCTCGGGGGCGAGTTTCCGGGCACGAACGACGAAATCTTCGCGACATGGAAGCGCGATATCAGCGCCGTGGCACAGTGTCCGAACGTCGTGCTGAAGGTGGGCGGCATCCAGATGGTGGTGAACGGCTTCAGGTGGCACGAACGCGAGCGGCCGCCGACCTCGGACGAACTGCTCGCGGTCAACGCGCCCTGGTATCTGCACGCGATCGAGGCGTTCGGCCCGGCTCGTTGCATGTTCGAAAGCAACTTCCCCGTCGACCGCATGTCCTGCTCGTACACGGTGCTCTGGAACCAGTTTAAAAAGCTGACGACATCGTTCCGGGCGGACGAGCGGGCGGCGATGTTTTCCGGGACGGCGGCGCGGGTCTATCGCTTGCCGGGCGAGTAGCGCCGCTCCGAGGGCACGTGTCCGGGTTAGTGGATACGCCCCGCTTGCTCTTGGACGCGGTCCGGAATCAGCTCCGCCGTGGCGGGCGCGGGGCATTGCGCCGGCACACCCCTATGATGGGCTGCATGGAAGCTATTCTCGCGGCCGTCGAGCCCTATGAGATTCACGGGACGCGCTACTACCGCATCCGGTACGCGACGAAGAACGCGCCCGACGTGATGACGGACGGACGGGTGGCTAAAGAGGGCATCTACCGCGACCCCAAACCGGGCGACCGGGTAGACGTTCGTATGCTGCTCGGCGTGATCGATGAAGTGCGCAAGCTACGGGACGATCCCGCCGCCCCATCAACCAGCACCGTATAACCGTTCTCTCCGGATGTACGCCTCCACGCCGCGCGGGACGAGCCACCGGACGGGCAGCCCCAGCGCCACCCTCTCGCGGATCAGCGTCGAACTGACCGCGACCGGCGGCATCGTTTCGAGCCACCGCACCCGTGCCGCAACCGCAGGGTCGATCGCGGCGATACCACTTACCACGGCGGGCTTGCGCACCCCGAGGACGGAAGCGAGCGCGAGGATCGCGTCCGGCTCGCGCCAGTTCAGCAGGTCGGCGAGCGCGTCGCTTCCGAGCACGAGCGCTAGTTCGCCATGCCCTTCTGCGTGCAGCTCTCGGAGCGTGTCCACCGTGTACGTCGGCCCCGGGCGTCGCAGTTCGCGGTCGTCCAGCACGAATCCGCGACTCCCGCGGATCGCCAGGCGCAGCATCTCCTCGCGATGCACGGCCGCGGACACGACCCGCACCTCGGTGGCGGCGCGCGCCGCGTCCGTCTTGCGGTAGGGGTCACCGGCGGGCACGAAGAGCACCTGGCGCGCGCCCAACTCGGCGCGTGCGCACTCGGCCAGCAGCAGGTGGCCGATGTGGGGCGGGTCGAACGTCCCGCCGAAAAGGACCGTCGTCCCTGCCTTCATCGAACCAGTCTACCGGTAGCCGCGACCCGCTGCGGTCGCGGGCGGGCGTAGGATGCGCGGGGGCATCGGCCACAGGTCCGGCATGGCACGTCAGCCCGTCGGCACGGAGAATCCCTACCCGACGGCTACCAGGTCCCGTCCCGCGAATGGACAAGCGTCCGCCCTTACCGCCAAGATTGTGCGCCGCCGCTTCCGCCACCGATCCGGGCGCGGCGTGTGGAGGTTCCCATGTCGCTCGCCACCGCTTCCCGCCCGCCCGCACGAGTCGAGACCCACTCGACGCCGACCCCGGCGGGCCTCACCGCCATACTCGCCGGCGCCTGCCGCGACATCAGCTTCGAGGGGCTGCCACCAGCGGCCGTCTTCCTCGCGAAGCAGTGCATCCTCGATTGGCTCGGCGTCACCATGGCTGGCTACACCGAGTCGCTCGCGGTCATCCTCCGCGAACAGGCGCTGGAGGACGGTGGTGCGTCCCAGGCGACCCTCGTGGGCTCAGGCGAGCGCGTTTCCGCCGCGCAGGCGGCCCTCGTCAACGGCGCCGCCTCCCACGCGCTTGACTTCGATGACGTGCACATCGGCATGAGCGGCCACCCCACGGTCCCCGTGCTGCCTGCGGTCCTCGCCCTCGCCGAACGGACAGGCGCGAGCGGCGGCGACGTAATCGCCGCCTTCGTCGCCGGCTTCGAGATGGAGTGCCGCATCGGCGCCTATGTGATGCCCGGCCACTATCAGCGGGGCTTCCACGCGACGGGAACGCTTGGCGCGTTCGGCGCGGCCGCCGCCTGCGCCCACCTGCTCGGGCTCGACACCGAGCGCTGGGGGCATGCCCTTGGCATCGCCGGCGCCCAGGCGGCGGGGCTGAAGTCGATGTTCGGGACGATGTGCAAGCCGCTGCACGCGGGCAAGGCCGCCCAGAACGGCCTCAACGCGGCCTTGCTCGCGGCGCGCGGCTTCACCTCGAACCCCGCCGTGATTGAGACGGAGCAGGGTTTCGGCGCGACGCAGGCGCCGTCGGTTTCGGTGGAACGCGCCCTCGCCGGCCTTGGGGACGATCTCGCGATCAATGGCGTCCTCTTCAAGTACCACGCCGCCTGCTACGGCACCCACGAGACGATCGAGAACCTCCTCGTCCTGCGCGAACTTCCAGACGTGACACCCGAGGCCGTGGAGAGCATCGAACTGCGCGTCCCTCGCGGTCATCTCGCGATGTGCAACATTCAGGAGCCGGCGACGCCCCTCGAAGGCAAGTTCAGCCTGCGCTTCACGGCCGCCATGGCGCTCGCCGATGGCGACCTTTCGGAGCGCGCCTTCACCCCGGCGCGCGTCGCCGACCCTCGCTTCACGTCGCTCCGCGACCGCGTCACCGTCGTCCCCCATTCGGGCGACCACTTCGAGGGCGGCTCGGAGACGGTGCTGCGGCTGCGCTCGGGCGCGGTCCACCGCCGTCAGACCGACCTCAACGTCCCCGCCAGCGACCTCGACCGTCAGTGGCAGCGTCTCGGAACGAAGTTCCTCACGCTCGCGATACCGGTCGTCGGCCCGACCCAGGCGCGGCTCATCGTCGATGCTGTGCAATCATTCGACCACCACGACCAGGTGCGGGACCTCGTCGCCCTCTGCGTCGCGGCGACGGGTGACAACCCGTGAGCGACGAAGCGCCGGTGAAGTGGCGTAAGGGCCATCATTTCGAGGAGTTCAGTCTCGGCCAGGAGTTCACCCACCACTGGGGGCGCACGATCAACGAAGGCGACAACAGCCTCTTCTCGTCGCTGACGCTGAGCTACAACCCGCAATATTTCAACGCCGAGTTCGCCAAAGCGCATGGCCACCGGGCGATCGTGGTCAACCCGATGCTCGTGTTTCTGACGGTCTTCGGGCTGAGTGTGGAAGACCTGAGTGAAGCGGGCGGACTCTTCCTCGGCGTCGATGACCTGACCTTCGCGCTGCCCGTCTACCCCGGCGACACGCTCACGGCCGCGAGTACCGTGACGGACATGCGCGAATCGGAGAGCCGCCCGGAATCCGGCATCGTCACCTGGCACACGCGCGGCCACAATCAGCGCGGTGAACTCGTGATCGACTTCAAGCGCACCAATTTTGTCTCGAAAGGGAGGGCCCGCACATGACTTACATGACCGAGGCGCGCCGCATGATCCAGGCGAGCGCGCGCGCGTTCTCCATGAAGGAGGTGCTGCCCGTCGCCAACGAACTCGACAAGATCAAGGGCGACATCCCCATGAGCCTGCGCGATCAGATGGGCGAGCTTGGCTACTTCGGCATCCGCATCCCCGAGGAGTACGGCGGCCTCGGCCTGGGCGTGTTCGAATACGTCCTCGTCACCGAAGAGCTGGCCCGCGGCTGGATGAGCGTCGCCAGCATCATTGCGCGCGGCAACGGCTTCTTCGGCACGGAGGCCTTCACCGAGGCGCAACGGCGCGATTACCTTACGCGCATGGCTCAGGGCAAGTTCCTCGGCGCGGCAGCGCTCTCCGAGCCCGACGCCGGCTCGGACCTCGGCAACGTCTCCTGCCGCGCCGAGCCCGATCCTGACGGCGGCCCGAACGATTACCTCCTTACGGGCACGAAGATGTGGTGCACCTTCGCCGACGGCTCCGACTACCTGACGATCCTCGCCCGCACCGAGCCGGTGACTGACATCAAGCACCGTCACCGCGGCATCGCCACCTTCTTCATCGAGAAGGAGCGGGGCACGCTCCCGCCGAACTGCACAGGGACGCCGATTAACAAGATCGGCTACCACGGCTGGAAGACGTGGGAGCTTCACTTCGACGGCTGCAAGGCGCTCAATCTCAGCGGCGGCGGCGGGCGCGGCGGCTTCTACGGCGCTGTGTCCGGCCTCGAGGGGGCACGGGCCCATACGGCCGCGCGCGCCATCGGCCTCGCCCGCGGCGCGATGGAGGACTCGATCGCCTACGCGAAGAACCGCGTCCAATTCGGCCGCCCGATCGGTGACTTTCAGGCGATCCGCTTCAAGATAGCGACGATGGCCGCGGAGATCGAAGCTGCGCGCCAGCTCACCTACTTCGTCTCCGAGGAGATCGACAGCCACCGTCGCTGCGATAAGGAGGCGGGCATGGCCAAGTGGTTCGCGAGCGAGATGGCGGAGCGCGTCACCAGTGAAGCACTCCAGATCCACGGCGGCTACGGCTACACCACGGACCTGCCGATCGAGCGCTACTGGCGCGACGCGCGGCTTACCAAGATTTTCGAAGGCACCTCCGAAATCCAGCTGCGCATCATCAGCGACCGCATCATGGAGGGGGGCTGATGCCCGTGACGAGCGAACAGATCGCCGGACGCTGCCGCGAAGACGGCGAGTTCCGGCTCGCCGCGCGCTACTGGGACGGCACTCTCGCCATCGACCTCGGCGACGAACGGGTGCTCGATTTCTCCATCAGCGGGGGACAGATCTCGCACGCAAGTGCGCCACTACCGCCTGTCCCAGGCATATTCATCGCCGCGCCGCGGGAGGTATGGGATCGCATCCTCGCGCCCATCCCGCCGCCGCTCTTTAACGACATCATGCCCGCACGCGCCTTCGGCCTGACGGTCGACGGCGACGAAGAGACGTTCTGGCAGTACTACTCCGCCGTCCGCCGCCTCGTGGATATCCTGCGCGAGGAGGACCCCCGCTGATGGCCCCACGTTTCGACAGCCCCGTCGGCCGCTACGTCCATCTCGACCTCGATGGCGCGGACCACCGCGTCTATTTCGAGGAAGCGGGCAGCGGCATCCCCATCCTTCTCCAGCACACGGCCGGCGCCCACAACGCCCAGTGGCGCCACCTCTTCGAAGACGAACGCATCACCGCCCACTTTCGCCTGATCGCCTACGATCTCCCCTTCCACGGCAAGTCGCTGCCGCCGGTCGACCGCCAGTGGTGGGCGGAGGAGTACCGTCTGACGACGAAGGCGCTGATGGCCGTGCCCGTCGCCCTCGCGCGCACGCTCGAACTCGACCGGCCCGTCTTCATGGGCTGCTCCATCGGGGGGCTGCTCGCGCTGGACCTCGCCCGCTACCACCCGGACGATTTTCGCGCCGTCATCGGCATCGAGCCATCGCTGCGCGTCGGTGGGCGGCTCGATGCGCTCAGCGCCTTCTGGCACCCGCGCGTCACGAGCGAATATAAGGCGACGATGATGTACGGCCTCATGTCCCCCA
>JAYUAG010000047.1:0-6248 GCA_043741475.1 Thermoflexaceae bacterium
TGATCTTCGGCGGTGTGATCGCGATCGTCGCCGTGGCCCATTTGCGCTTCGCCCTCAACGCCGTGCTTGCGTTCTGGATCGCCTACATTTTGACGAGGCCACTGGGGGCCTCGTTAGGCGATTATGTCTGACAGCCGCGCGGGGCCGGCGGACTCGGCCTGGGCACGGTCGGGACGAGCGCACTGTTTCTGGCCGTCATCCTCGCCCTCGCGGACTACCTGAAGCGGACGCAGATGAAGGCGGCGCGGCCGGAGACTGCTTAGACGGCTCCCACGATCGGGGGGGCCACCCCAAAAATCGAGAGCGTAAGACCGGCGTCGCAGGGGGGGCGCACAAGAACGGTGCGCGCCGGTCTGTTACCATTACCGGCGATGGATGCGACCGTTTCGCGGCTTGGTGACGTTTCCGTGCTCGACCCGGCGGGCAAGGCCGTCCGGCTCGGGGACTACTGGAACGACGGGCCAGTCCTGCTGGCGATGATCCGCCACTTCGGCTGACTCTTCTGCAAGGAGCAGGTCGCGCAGTTGCGCGACTATGTCCCGCGTGTCCACGCCGCCGGCGGAGAGCTGGTGGTGCTCGGCAACGGCGCGGCGCAACAGGCGGCCTGGTTCGTCGAAGACTTCGGCATGGAGACGCCCGTGGTGACCGACCCGGATCTGGTGTCTCACAGGATTGTGGGCGCGCGTAAGCCGATGATCATGGACCCGCGGTCGATGTTGCGCGCGGCGGGAGCGATGCGCGCGGGCTTCCGCCAGACGAAGACGATGGGCTCGGCGATGCAGCTCGGCGGGGTGTTCGTGATCACGCCGGAGGGCGAGATGCCCTATCGCTATCTGAGCCGGTTCGCGGGCGACCACCCGGACCACGAGGTGCCGGTGAAGGCGCTGGAAGCGGCGGCACACGTACTCCCCGGGTAGCCGTGGGCCACTGCGCCCACGGGCGGCGCTCCACCATCGTCCGCCGCGCGGGACCGAAAACACGCGGTCAGGCCGGCGTGATGCGGATGCTGCCGTTGCCGCTGCGAAGGACGACCTTGTGGCGCGGACCGGCGGCGGCCGCGGTCGTCGTGGCGTGCGGCTCAGGGCGGACGTCGAGGTCGGAGCGGAGGCTGCCGCGTTCTGATTCGGCGTCGAGTTCGAAGCGGCTCTCGCGTGGGATCGAGACGCGCATGCCGCCGTTCGAGCATGTGAGGGAGACATCCCCCTTGATGGCGCCGGAAAAGCGCAGGGAACCGTTCGAGGTGCGGCCAGTCACGGCGGCGCCGATGTCGGCGAGAATGAGGGCGCCGTTCGTCGTCTCCGCGACGACGCCCGGGCGCGCAGCGCTCGGAGCGAGGCTGTGGGCGGCGCGCGCGATCATCAGCTTGCCGTTGCGCGAACGCGCCTGCACGGTGGTGGCCACGTCTTCAATGGCAACGGAGCCGTTGCGGTTCTCCACCTCCACCGGGCCACGCACGCCCCGGATGGTGACGCTGCCGTTACGGCTGCCGACGGTGACGGCGCTGGCGGCGGGCACGGAGATCTCGTAGTCGACGCGTGGACCACGGCCGAAGAAGAGCAGCGGCGGGCGGATCAGGTCCGGCACCTGGACCTCGACGTGGTCGCCTTCGGCGCTGATGCCGCGGTCGATGCGTTCGAGCTCCAGGTCGGAGTCGCGGCCGGAATCAGCGTAAATGTCGGCGGTTACGAGGACGGTGACCTCGGGCTTCTCGTGGACGCGGACATTGACGGAGCCGTCGCGATTTTCCACGCGGAGCCGGGAGGATGTGCCGGTGGGGAAGGTGCGGGTGAGGGTTCGCCTGTGCATGGTTGGTGCGCCTCCGGGGGTAGCGGGAGTGATGGCGGTAGCTGTGGGCGGCGGCGCGGCCTAATCGTCCCAGTCGTCGCGGAGGCGCCAGCGGCGGTGATTGCCGCCGAGATGGACGTGCGGGATGAGCCCGCCGCCGCCGAGGAGGGAGACGGCGGAGAGCACGGTGAGCGCGACGAACCATCCGTGGTCAGGTTCGACCGAGCCGCTGACGAGGAGGATGGCGATGACGAGGAGGGCGACGCGTACGGGAAACATCAGCGGTGCGCTTCGGCGGCGGGCAGGGCGAAGGCGCCGGCCTCAGGGTTGAGGGAGAGGCCGAGGCGGACGAAACGGGCGCCGGCCCAGCGGGAAAGGGAGCGTGGGGGCCGGGAGCCAGAGAGCCTTTCGTATTCGCAACGGGCCGCCTGGGCGGGGGTGAGCGGGCGCGCGGCGCGGGCGTTCTTGAGTTCTTCAAGCAGCATAAGGCTGTGCATTGTGGGTTTCCTTTCTTGCTTGTGGCGGCTCAGTCGTCGCCGACGAAGCCGCGGAGGGAGCGGCTCTCGCGCTGTGGGCGCTGTTCGGGCGGGCCCCAGCGGAAGTCCTGGTCCCGCCCGCGAGGGCCATGGCGGTGTTCTTCACGGAACTGCTCACGGGTCGCGCGCGTGACATTGCGGGCGAGTTCACGCACGTACCAGGAGTTTACCGAGAGGCCACGGAGGCTGGCCGCCTGCGTGATCAGGTCCTTCAGCTCGGCGGGGATGCGGATCGTGACCTTCTCCATGTCGCCGTCGCTGGTGAAGATCGGGGGGTCGGTCTCATTGCCATCGCCCGCCGATTCGGCGTCGGCTGAAGCTTCGACGACCAGCCGGAGCGCCGCGGCGGAATACTGGAGGCTGGCGGTCACGTTGCCTCGGGCCTCGTTGACCGCGTCCACGACGACGGAGAGGAGGTCCTGGATGGCGCGTTCGAGGTGGACGCCGGCGGCCTCGACGAAGCGCTGCATGTCTGCGCGCCGTTCGGGGCTATCGACGAGCGCTAGAGGGCGTTCGAGGGCGCGTTGGGCGCTGGAGAGGTCGAGTTCGTGTTCTTTGCGGTATGGTGGAGATTCTGGCACGTCGCTTGCCTTTCGCCTGTGTGATGCCTGCATAGTGCCAGCATCACCAAGCGGTGTCAAGCGATTTTGTGTGAAGTAGGTACACGGCGGCGCTGCCGTGCCCCGCGATGGCGCTTCGAGACCTTCCCGGAGGACCCTGTGGCTGCTGAAGTGTGCCCCGCATCGCCCGTCAGGAACGCGCAGCCAGCGGGCCCAGGTCGACCTTGCGTGGGCCGGCGTGACTTCACGCCGGCGAGCAAGCCCAGGTTCGCCGGGGTGCTCAGGGCCGCTTTTCGACGATCGGCAGTCCCGCTGCCCGCCAGGCGTTCATGCCGCCCTTCAGGTCGATGATGTTCGTGTACCCAAGTGCCTGGAGTGCCGGAGTCGCCCCGGCGCTCATTCGCCCGCTGCGGCAGTAGATGTAGAGGGGAGCAGATCGGTCGGCTGGCAGAAGCGCCGCGTTTTGGCTGACCTGATCGAAAGGCACGAAGGCGGCCGTCCCGGCGATCTCGCCTTCGTAGGGGATGTGCACATTGACGACGAATGCACTGCGATCGGACGAGAGCGCTCTGTCGTAAGCTTCCGGACTCAAGGTCGTGACACGGGAGGAGGGCGTTGTGCCGGGCAGGTCGTTCGAAGTCCCGCATCCGCTCAGGAGGACGAGCGCAAGCGCCCCCAGCAGGGCGCACCCGGTGCGGAAGTAGGCCTTTCGCAACTGATCCTCCTCGAATGGACGTGCCTAAACACGGGCACGCTTCCCCACCCGCCATCACACGCGATTGTCCTGCGTCGCTCGGCGCGATGTGTTACGTAAGTCCTACGCGCCTGCCGCGGCTGCGGACTGCCCCGCGATGCTCATGCGGTCGACGACCTCCATCGCGGCCGGGGCCACTTCCTTGCACGCCCCACAGAGCACGCAGAGGCGGTCGTCGACCATCCACTGACCGTGGCCGTCCTGGACGATCGCGCGGGTCGGGCAGATCGCGACCGCCTTCTCCAGTTCCGGATCTGTCTGCGAACGGACCCGGTATTCGATGAATCCAGGGAGGCTGCGTGTCGGGTCCACCTTGTCCCGGATGAGCGACTCGAACTCGGGGCGGAAGAACTTCAGGGCGGTCTTGATCGCGGTTGGGGAGAGTTGCCCGTGCTGGCAGTTCGACCAGAAGAGGGTCTTCACGAGGTCGTCGAGCTTATCGAAGTCCGTTTCGCGACCGCCACCGAGGGAGATGCGGCGGAGGATCTCGACGATGCGCTGGTTGCCACCGTGGCAGGTGGTACAGCGGCCGCAGGATTCGTCTTCGCAGAAGCCGGTCATCCAAAGGGCGAGGTCGAGGATGCTGGTCTTCTGGTCGAAGAACATGATGCCGCCCCCGCCGAGGAACATACCCCGTTCGCGGAAGGGGCCGAGCTGCACCGGCTGATCGATGTCCGACGCGGGGACGATACCCGAGAGCGGGCCGCCCGGCTGGAAGCCCTTCAGGGTCGAGCCGGGGCGCATGCCGCCGCCGAACTGATCGAGCATCTGGCGCATCGTGCCGCTGCCGAAGGGGATCTCGAAGCAGCCGAGCCAGTTGATCTGGCCCGAGAGCGAGAACATCTTCGTGCCCTTCTCGGGCTGGTCCTTGGGGTTGAGGTTGCACCACCATTCGGCCCCGTGTCGCAGGATCAGGGGCGCGTTGGCGTATGACTCGACGTTGTTTACGTTGGTGGGCTTGTTCCAGAGGCCAGCCTGCGCAGGGAAGGGCGGCTTGATCCGGGGCATCCCGCGGTAACCGTCGATCGAGTTGATCAGCCCGGTCTCGTCGCCGCAGACGTAGCTGCCGGCGCCCTTGACGACGATGACGTCGAAATCCATCCCGGTCCCCAGGATGTCGCGACCAAGGAGGCCCTTCGCTTCCGCCTGCCGGACAGCCGTGATCATACGCTCGACCGCCAGCGGGTATTCGTAACGGATGTAGACGTACGCCTCACGAGCGCCCGAAGCGCGGGCCGCGATGACCAGTCCCTCGATGATGAGGTGGGGGTCGCCCTCCATGAGGGTGCGGTTCACCCAGGCGCCGGGGTCGCCTTCGTCGGCGTTGCAGACGAGGTATTTGGGCTGCGCCGTTGCCGTGCGGAGGAAATCCCACTTACGGCCGACGGAGAAATTCGCGCCGCCGCGTCCGCCAAGACCGGAATCGAGCATCTGCTTGATAATCGCCTCGTCCGTCAGCTCGAGGGCGCGCCCAAGGCCTTCGTAGCCGCCGCGGGCGAGGTAGTGATCGATGTTTTCCGGGTCGATGAAGCCGGTGTTCGCCATCAGGCGGCGGACCTGGCCGCGCATGAAGTGGTGATCGCCCAGGAGCGGGATGGCGTCGGTCGCATTGCCCTCGACCACACCGAGCGCGAGTTCCGGGAGGTCGCCGGATTCCTGCACACAGCGCTCAAGCAGCTCCGGGACGCGGTCAGCGGTGACGTTCGCATAGAGGACGGTGCGCGTGCCGCCGGCCGAGCGGACGGTGAGGGTCGGCTCCATCCAGTTGAACCCCCAGGAGCCGGAGATGCCGACTTCCAGGTTGAGCGCCGGGTTGGCCGCGGCGGATCGCAGCGCGCCGAGTGTCTCTTCGGCGCCGCGCGCGATGGAGGAGGTGTCGAGCGCGACCGTTATGTGAACTTTGCCGTCGTGGTGGGTGGCGTCCCAGTCACGCTTCGCGTCGTCAATCAGGAGCTGGAGCGAGGGGTTCATTCGCCGGCCTTCACTTTTCGGGCGAGCTCGATCGCGCTGGCGACGGTGAGGTTGCCGACGACGCGGCCGTCGAGCCAGACCTGCGGCGCCTCGCTGCAGGTGCCGTTGCACTGGCCTACGTGGAAGCCGTAGGCATGGTCCTCGCTGTGGCCGCCGAGCGGGAGTTCGAGCACGTTTTGGACCGCCTCGCGAATGCGGTCGCCGCCGAGCAGGCGACAAGTGGGACCGCTGCACCACGAGATCTCGGTGTGGGGCCGGGGCTCGGTGCGAAAGTCTGTGTAGAACGAGACGGCGCCATAGATGAGCGCCGGGCTGGTGTTGAGCTGGCGGGCAACCGCTTCGATCGCCGGCCGGGAGATGTAGCCGTAGCGTTCCTGCACCTTGTGCAGGGCAGGCATGACGTGGCCGCGGCCGGGTTCGAATTCGGCGACCAGCTCGCGCAGCTCGTGGACTGTGGGCTCGGTAGACATGGGCGGCTCGAGATTGTGAAGTGCGGCACGAGTATAGCGCCGGGTGTCGACACGGTCGCCCTCACCTGCATGGGCGGGTGGGCGGCATTGTTTTGCACGAGGGGTTTGGCGGGGGGAGGATGGATGAGGCGGGAGAAGGTTGTGTGGGATGGCGCGCGATGTGTTGGTCGAG
>JAYUAG010000048.1:0-2636 GCA_043741475.1 Thermoflexaceae bacterium
GTACCAGAGCCCCGTCGCCTACGAGGCCTGTACACTCACCATTCCAACGGCAGCTCCGGCTGCCTAACGACCGTGTCCGCCGAATCGGGGCAAGGCCACCCCTGTCCCCTGTCCCCAACCGGCCCTCCACCGGCTGTCCACCCGTCTGCACCAGATTGAAACCCAACTCGATCTGTTGCCGGCGGAGGATTGCATGCCGCGTTCCCTGGACCTCTCAGAGGCGCACGACGACGCGAGGCTCCAGCCCGCGCTCGATCGGGCGCAGGCACGGGCCGAGGCCGCATTCGACAGCGCCCACCGTCGCCCCGCGCATGTCCCCGTGGGGCCGCTCTCTGTCTTCAACGGCGGGCTCGATGAAGCGGCCGACTTGCTGGTCTCCAGTGTCGTCGCCGGGCGAGGCGCCCGCGTCGCCACGGCAAACCTCGACTTCGTCATGCGCGCGCGCCGCGACCCCGCCCTCCGAGCCGACCTTGAAGCCGCCTCGCTCGTCGTCGCCGACGGTGCGCCGGTCGCGTGGCTTGCGCGACTCGCGGGCGGCGGCCGCACACGGCGCGTGGCGGGCGTCGACCTGGTGGAGGCGCTCTGTGCACGTGCGCCGCAAACCGGCGGACTGCGCGTGGCGTTCTACGGTTCGGACGCCGAGACCACGGCGGCCGCCGCCCGGCGGCTCGAAGGCCGCTATCCAGGGACGGCGGTGGTCGCCACGATCTGTCCCCCGTTCCGCCCACTGGCGCCAGACGAGACGGCAATCGATGTCGCGCAGCTCGCCGCGGCCATGCCGGACATCGTCTTGATCGCGCTGGGCTGCCCGCGGCAGGAGCGATTCATCGCCGAGCATGCGCCCGGCATCCCTGGCGCTATCTGGATAGGTGTGGGTGGGACGTTAGATTTCTTCGCGGGCAAACGGCGGCGCGCGCCGCGGTTGTTCCAGGCGGTCGGCGCCGAGTGGCTCGCGCGCCTCGTTCAGGAGCCGCGTCGTCTCTGGCGGCGTTACCTCGTACAGGACCTCCCTGCGCTCGTGGCCGTGGCGCCAGGCTGCCTTCGGCGTCCGGCGGACGCGACCGCGGCAGGCGACATCGCCGCCCTCCGGCGCGTGCTCACCGGAGCCGATTAGTGCCGATACAACTTGACTCCTGGTGATTGTCGCGCCCACCGGCGGTCTGCCCTCATCCCCCAACCCCTTCTCCCGACGTTGCGGGAGACGGGGAGTACTGGTCCGCCCCACCGCGGCCGCCGCCCGCCGCCGGGCTAACTTGGAGTGGCGCCAGGCCTGCGATCAGCGGCCCTTTGCTGCGCGGATGAACGCCCGGACCTTCTCGGGGTCCTTCGCGCCATCCGTCTCGACGCCGGTGGAGACGTCCACCGCCCACGGCTCAACCTCTGCGACCGCTCCAGCGACGTTCTCGGGCGTGAGGCCGCCGGCGAGCAAGAGCGGCAGCCGCCGCGCGAGTTCGCCCGCGAGCTCCCAGTCGAAGCTCTGTCCCGTGCCGCCGCGAGCGCCGGCGGAGGCTTTGTCGAGCATGATGGCAGCGCTCGCCGGGCCCGCGACAAGCTCCAGGATGTCTTCTGCGGTCGACTGCTCGCCGACGTGTACGGTGCGAATCGCCGGCCGTTCGATTTTGCGAAGATACTCGGCGCTCTCGCCGCCCGAGAGTTGGACGAGGTCCAGGCCCGCGGCCTCGGCGATCTCGTTCACCTCATCGGAGGGCTGATCGGCGAACACGCCAACGAGCAACGGGCGCCAGCGCCAGAGTGAAGTCTCGATCGCCTCAGCCCAGGCGCCATACCAGCTGAGGCCACGGACCTCGCCGCGCACCGGCGCCTCGAACTGGACGGGCGGCGCCGTCCGGCGCTCGATCGCCCGTACCGCCTCGCAGATGTCGAAGCACTCCTGCGGCGTCACCTTGCGGCGCGATTCCGCGAACATGATCCCGAGGAAGTCGGCGCCGGCCTTCGCCGCCTCGACCGCATCCTCGGCCCGCCGCAACCCGCAGATCTTGACCAGCGTCATCGCCGCGCTCCAGGAGTCGCGGCCGTCTCTGGCCGCCGGAGTCGCGCGCCCCCCGGGGTCGCGGCCGTCTCTGGCCGCGGGCTGTCCGGACCACGCCTGGAGCCGAAAGGCTGCCCCTCAGCCATCAACGCCGCGCCGATCCCGTCCTTGTCGACCACCACCGCGCCCATGGATTCACCCAGCGCTCGCGCGAGCATGCTCTTGCCGCTTCCCGGCTCGCCGTGCATCTGTACGACGATCATCGCGCTGCCGTCCCGGGAGCTCGGCCAAGCAGTTCCGCCAGCTTCGCCCCTGCGTCGTCTGCGGTCATGAGCGCCTCACCCACGAGCACCGCTTCTGCGCCAGCGGCGGCGAATCGCTCCACATCGGCGCGCGCCTGGATGCCGCTCAACGCCGCCAGCAATGTGCCCGTGGGCGCCATCGAGGCCAGGCGGCCGGTCGTGCCAAGGTCGACATCGAAACTGCGCAGGTCGCGGTTGTTGATGCCGATCACCTCAGCGCCGGCGGCGACGCCGCGTTCCATCTCGGCGGCGTTGTTCACCTCGACCAGCGCCTCCATGCCGCAGTCTCGCGTGAAGCGGTAGAGGCCCTTCAGCTCGGCGTCGTCGAGGCAGGCGACGATCAG
>JAYUAG010000049.1:0-6236 GCA_043741475.1 Thermoflexaceae bacterium
CGCGGGAGCGGGGATTTTGGCCGACATTGGCAGCGGTGGCGGTTTCCCGGGGCTCGTGATCGCCGCGGTGGAGCCGGAACGCGAGGTGCACCTGATCGAGCCGCTGAAAAAGCGCGCCGCGCTCCTCGAAGAGATTCGTGTTGCGCTGGGCCTCAACAATGTCCGCGTGCACGCTCTGCGCGCCGAGGAGGTTGGGCGTGGGCCGATGCGGGGGACGGTGTCTTTGGTGACGGCGCGGGCGGTGAGCGGGCTCGCGGTGCTGCTGGAGTACGGCGCGCCGCTGGCTGCCGCGGGCGCGCTCCTCGCTTTTCCGAGGGGGAGCGAGGGGCGGATGGCGGATGAGACGGTACTGGGCTCGCGGGCGCCGGGCCTGCTTGGCTGCCAGACAGACGCCGCCGTCCGCATGCGGCCGGAGGTGAACGGGAACCTGACGCTGCTCACGTTCCGTAAGACGGGTGCGACGCCGGCGCGCTTTCCGCGGCGGCCGGGTGTGCCGGCGAAACATCCTCTGAAGGTCGACGAATAAACCGATCACGCGCGTAGCCGGTTACCCATTTTGGTTCGGTGTGCTATAGTCCGCCCTGATCTTGCGGATGGGCCAACGCGCCTGTCAGCGCCCCGTGAGGTGAGACATGGACATCAACGCCATCTTCAACCGCCTGATGCGCCTTGCGCGTCTCGACACTTCGGTGTTCGACGAAGTGCGGGACGACGCGCGCGAGACGATCCCCGCGATCGTGATCGTGGCCGTGGGTTCGCTTATCGCGGGCTTCGGCGTCTGGCTCTGGCTGCTCTTCGTGAAGCCATCCGGAATCGACGTGGACTTCGTCAACATCCTGCTTTTCGTCTGGCTGCTCGGGACGGCCCTTACGGTGGGCCTCTGGTTCGCCTGGGTCGGTGTGACGTTCGTGGTCCTGCAGAGCGTCTATCACGAACAGGTGGATTTCCAGTCGCTGCTGCGGACGATGGGTTACGCATCCTTCCCGTTCGCCGCCAGCCTGCTCATGCTCATCCCGGCGCTCAGCATGGGCTTCGCGCTTGTGCCGCTCGTGGCATGGTTTGTGCTTTCGATTTTCGCCGTGCAGTCTGCCTCGGGCGCGGATTCTGACCGCGTGATCAAGGCGAACTTCGCCGGCTTCCTCGTCTTCTGCCTTGTTCTCGGCCTCCTCGCCCGTGGCGTCGGCATCGGCACGGGCGTGTTTGTGAACAGCGAAGGCGGCAAGGCGATCGCCGAGGGCGAGTTCTACAAGTTCGACCTTGGCGGGCTCAACTTCGATCCGAACCCCTGAGACCACCGCTCCGACGAAGGCCAGCGGCAACGCGTCGCGTGCCGTAACCTGAACCGATGTCGCTTGCGGACGTCCGGCGGAACATCGCCCTCTACTACGCGTACGGGTTCATGGCCCAGTTTCTCCTCTGGGGCGGCATCTGGATCAAGTACCTCATAGACGAGCGCCACCTGGAGTTGCGCTGGATCCTGCTCATGGACCTGCCCTTCTGGCTCCTGATCGCGGCCCTCCAGGCGCCGACGGGAGCGTTGGCCGACCACCTCGGCCGGAAGAAGTTGCTGGCGCTCTCCGGCTTCCTCTACGCGATCACGATCCTCGGCTTCGGATTCACGACGAACTACTGGATGCTCTTCGCCGACTACGTCATCTGGGCGTTCGCGATCGCGAGTCAGACGGGCGCGGACCAGGCCTTGCTTTACGACTCGATGAAGTTCGGCGGACGCGAAAAGGGCTTCCAGCAGGTAGTGGCGCGTGGCTCTGCGCTCTCGCTGACGGCGGCTTTCGTGGGCGTCGTCCTCGGTGCGCTGCTGGCGACGCGGACGAGCCTCGCCTTCGTCGTGCAGGTGAGCGCGGTCTTCCCGCTCGTGTCGCTGACGATCGCGCTGTTCATGAAGGAACCGCCGATCGAGCGTCATGCGGAGCGGCACTACTGGCGCGACCTTCGGGCAGGGTTGACGTTCGCCTGGCAGGCGCCGCGCGTGCGCTACACGCTGCTTGTGGGGGCGGTGATCATGACGGGCACGTTTGGCCCGGCCGTCCTCATCCAGCCCTTCCTGATCGAGCGCGACGTGAGCACGGGCCTCTTCGGCTGGCTGCAGGCGCCGCTGCGACTGGTCTCCGTGGCGGCGTCGCTGGTGGCCTTCCGGGTGGCGATAAAGATGGGGCTGCCGCGACTGCTCGTGCTGAGCTGTGGGCTGGTGTTCGCGGCCTACCTCGGCCTCGGGCTGATCGATTCGACGGTGGCGTTCGCGTTCTTCGCGCTGCCGGCGGTGGTGTCCGGGTTGACGATGCCGATCGTCAGCGCACATCTCAACGACGAGATCGCAAGCGAGCGGCGGGCGACGGTGTTGAGCATCATGCAGCTGGTGTTCGCGCTGCAGGTGGCATTCTTCGAACCGGCGCTCGGCTTCTTCAGCGATGGTATTTCCGTGCGGGCCGCGTTCATTTTCTGCGTGGTGTATTTCGCGATCCTGATGCCGCCGTTGCTCACGCTGTGGCGGCGGGCGCATGGGTCAGGGCCAATCAGGGTGACGCGGGGCCAGGCGCAGGAGGTAGCAGGGGGCGGGGGGTAAGGAGGCGGGAACCGGAGATGGTGGAAGCCGTCCGCTTGCTGACGCGCGCGGTTCCCTGGCTGTGTGGTTCCGCGGGGCGGTTCGACCAGGGGCCGTCAGTGGCCGGCGAGGAAGCAATCAAACGCCACCGGGCCTTGTCGAGAGAATCCCTACCCGCTTGCTGACGCGCGCGGTTCCCGTGCGCCACAGTTCCCTCTCGCGGTGCTCACCGGTCACGGCCCACCGCTCACTCGAACTGGACGGTGGCGAAGCCGCGGACCGATGGCTGTTGTTCTTCGTTGACGATCGTCAGCTCGAGGTCGGCGCGGCGGGCGCCATCTTCTTCGTAGACTCGCGCTACCTGGCCGGTGATCGTGATCGGGCGTCCGGTGATGTCGGGGCGGCGGTGGGCGGCGCGCACGTGGCGGACGAAGCCGGCATCGCCGAGCCATTCTTCGACGGCGCGATAAAGCAGCCCGAGCTTGAGCGGCCCGGGGACGAGCGTGCCGGGCATGCCCTGGGCGCGCGCTGCCTCGACGTCGTAGAAGAGCGCGGGGAAGTTCCAGCCGAGGGCGCAGTAGCGAATCGCCTGAGCCAGATCCGGGCGGATCTCCAGGGGCGGGAGGGCATCGCCCTCGGCCACGGTCCGCGGGTCAACGCTCACGGCTCGTCTCCAGCGCGCTCGGCCGCGGGGTCGTAGTACATCAGCGTCTGGGACATGCGCGCGACGAACGCTCCAGAGGCATCGTGACAGTTGGTCTCGGTGCGGACATAGAGGCTGTAACCGAAGCGTCCGCCGAGCCGTTCGGAGATGTCGGCGAGGCGCGATTGGACGGTCACCTGCTCACCGAGCCGCAAGGGCCGCTCGACCGTGAGCTCGTTGCTGATGAGGAGGCTATTGGGCATCAATTCGGGGATAGCCACGCTCTCGGCCTCCGGCTGGAGGGCGACGAGGACGTAGCCGGGGACGGGGTCGCCCTCTGCGAGCGGCCCGTGGTGGTTCCCGCGATAGAGGTCCATCGTCCGTTCGACCGCGCGCCGCGAGACGGTCACGAGCGCGGGTGGGCCCTCGCGGCCGACCTGGGCACGGACATCGTCGGTGAGGAGCGAAGCGTCAGGCATCGCCGAAATCTACCGTCCGCGGCGCGCGGGCGCTATGCGGCGCGTTTGCGCGCCAGGAGGAAGAGCTTGTGGCACGCCGCTACGACCGGCCGCCGGCTCGTGACCATGTACGTCCAGCGCGAGGGACGGCCGCGCAGTTCGGGGGCGAGGTAGTAGCCGAGGCGGCGTTCGACGGAGAATTTCCTTGCGACTGTGCGTTCGAGCGCGCGGGCACTGAAGAGGCGGATGTGCGTCTGGTCGTTGGCGTTCCAGACGCTGCCATCGCGCAGGTAGCGGGCGAGGCCGCGAAAGCTCTGGAGGGAGTAGCGATTCGGCGTCGTCAGTGCGAGCCAGCCGCCCGGCGCCGTCACCCGCCAGAGTTCGTCCACGAACGCCTCCGTCTCCCACGACTCCAGGTGTTCGATGATCTCGAAGGCAAGGGTCAGCGTGGCGGCGCCATCCTTGAATGGGAGCGAGCGCACATCACCGCGGGCGGCGGACAGGCCGGCCGCGCGTGCCAGCCGCAATTCGCTGGCGCTGAGGTCGTGGACGACGGGGTGGCCGCCGGTGCTGCCGGCCACGAGCCGCGAGAGCGTGCCGTCTCCCGCGGCCACATCGAGCACGACATCGGCGTCCCGGAGTCGGACGCCTGCGAGGCCGCGCTGGATCAGTTCTTCGCGGCCCGCCATCCAGCGGTCGAAGGACGAGGTCGAGCCGGATTCGGCCAGAGCAGACACGGGCCGGTACCATGCGCGGCCTGGAAGCCGGGCCTTTCGGCCCCACAGTGCGCGCTGGCCGTGGAAGGAGCGTGGACGGCCGGTGCACGCGCGGTGCCGCCGCGGGTGCCGCGATCTGCGTTTCCCGCTACGCTCTCGGGGTGATCTACCTTGACCATTCGGCGACGACGCCGATTGACCCGCGGGTGCGCGAAGCGATGCTGCCCTTCCTGGGGCCGGTGTTCGGGAACCCGAGCGGCCTCTACCAGCAGGGCCGGGAGGCGCAGGCCGCGCTCGATGAGGCGCGGCGGCGGGTGGCCGCGTCGCTCGGTGCTCGCCCTTCCGAGGTGCTTTTTACGAGCGGCGGCACGGAGAGCATCAACACGGCGATGCACGGCATCGCGTACGCCATGAGGCGGGCTGGCTCGGGCAACCACGTCATCACGACCGCAATCGAACACCACGCCGGGCTCCATTCGGCCCAGTTCCTCGAGGAGCTGGGGTTCGACGTGACCTACCTTGGCTGCGACGCCTCGGGGCACGTCGCTGTCGGCGAAGTCGAGCGCGCCCTGCAGCCTGGGACCGTGCTCGTCAGTGTGATGTTGGCGAACAACGAGGTGGGCACACTGCAGCCCGTGGCGGCGATCGGCGCGCTCCTGCGCGAGTGGCGGGGCTCACACGGGCAGCACCGCGTGTTGCTCCACACGGACGCCGTGCAGGCGCCCGGATGGCTGAGGCTCGACGTGGACGAACTTGGTGTCGACGCGCTGAGCCTTTCGGCGCACAAGTTCGGCGGGCCAAAGGGGACCGGCGTGCTCTTTCTCCGGCGGGCGACGCCGTTCCGGCCGCTCGTGCATGGCGGCGGCCAGGAATCGCAGAAGCGGGCCGGGACGGAGAACGTCGCGGGCATCGCCGGGACGGCGGTCGCACTTGAGATCGCAGCGCAGGGCTCGACCGAGCGAAACGTCCGCGTCCGTGATCTGCGCGACCGCCTCCGCGATGGCATCCTCGCGGCCATACCGGACGCACTCGTGAACGGCTGCCAGGACGAGTGCCTGCCGAACAACCTCAACGTCTCCTTCGGCGGCATCGAGAGCGACAGCCTCGTGGCGGCGCTCGACCGGGCGGGCATCGCCGCCAGTTCGGGCAGCGCCTGCTCGAACTCGATGTGGGAGCCCTCGCACGTGCTGCTCGCCATGGGCGTCCCGATCCGCCAGGCGGTGGGCAGCGTGCGCTTCAGCCTCGGCTCGACGACGACAGCGGCGGAGGTAGACGAGGTGGCGTCCGTGGTGCCGGCCGAGGTCGCGAAGCTGCGCGGGAGCGGCCCAACCGCGTAGGGAGCCCGACCGGCGAACCTGCGAGAAGCCCGCCACTATGCGCCGGTATAGAATGTGCCGCTGACCACCCACAGGAGCCGACCCAAAAATGCTGCTGCACGACTTTCTTCGCCACGCCGTCAAGCTCTACCCGGAGAAGACGGCGATCATCGAAGGCGACCTGCGCTACACCTACCGCGAGGCTTCGGAGCGCGTGCACCGGCTGGCCGCTGGACTCTTGTCGCTCGGGCTGAAGCCGGGCGACCACATCGCCATCCTCGCGAACAACTCGCACCGTTACTGGGAGAGCTATTTCGTCACGGATGTGGCGGGGATGCCGCTCGCCCCACTGAACATCCGGCTGGCCGCGGCCGAACTGGAGTTCATCCTCAACGATGGCGAGATCAAGGCGCTCCTGCTCGGGCCGGAGTATCTGCCGCTCTGGGAGCAGTTCAAGGCGAAGACTCCTGACATCGAACACCTCATCCTGCTCGACGGCGAAGCTGAGGGGGCCGTCCACTACGAGGACCTGGTCGCCAACAA